>NZ_JFWX01000001.1:0-265700 GCF_000588095.1 Acinetobacter sp. 1130196
ATCATTAAGAGAATTGAAGAACAACTTGTGTGGATTTTTACTGATTGATTAATCGAAATAATTTTCATTGATTGATTGGTTTAAATTACTCGAAGTTTATTTGAGCGAAATTTAAGTCAGTAATTGATGAGCCAGAATTGGCACCTTGTCTATAAATAAGGTGCAAAATGATTTTAACTGAAGAGTTTGATCATGGCTCAGATTGAACGCTGGCGGCAGGCTTAACACATGCAAGTCGAGCGGGGAAAGGTAGCTTGCTACTGGACCTAGCGGCGGACGGGTGAGTAATGCTTAGGAATCTGCCTATTAGTGGGGGACAACATCTCGAAAGGGATGCTAATACCGCATACGTCCTACGGGAGAAAGCAGGGGATCTTCGGACCTTGCGCTAATAGATGAGCCTAAGTCGGATTAGCTAGTTGGTGGGGTAAAGGCCTACCAAGGCGACGATCTGTAGCGGGTCTGAGAGGATGATCCGCCACACTGGGACTGAGACACGGCCCAGACTCCTACGGGAGGCAGCAGTGGGGAATATTGGACAATGGGCGCAAGCCTGATCCAGCCATGCCGCGTGTGTGAAGAAGGCCTTATGGTTGTAAAGCACTTTAAGCGAGGAGGAGGCTACTTTAGATAATACCTAGAGATAGTGGACGTTACTCGCAGAATAAGCACCGGCTAACTCTGTGCCAGCAGCCGCGGTAATACAGAGGGTGCAAGCGTTAATCGGATTTACTGGGCGTAAAGCGCGCGTAGGCGGCTAATTAAGTCAAATGTGAAATCCCCGAGCTTAACTTGGGAATTGCATTCGATACTGGTTAGCTAGAGTGTGGGAGAGGATGGTAGAATTCCAGGTGTAGCGGTGAAATGCGTAGAGATCTGGAGGAATACCGATGGCGAAGGCAGCCATCTGGCCTAACACTGACGCTGAGGTGCGAAAGCATGGGGAGCAAACAGGATTAGATACCCTGGTAGTCCATGCCGTAAACGATGTCTACTAGCCGTTGGGGCCTTTGAGGCTTTAGTGGCGCAGCTAACGCGATAAGTAGACCGCCTGGGGAGTACGGTCGCAAGACTAAAACTCAAATGAATTGACGGGGGCCCGCACAAGCGGTGGAGCATGTGGTTTAATTCGATGCAACGCGAAGAACCTTACCTGGCCTTGACATAGTAAGAACTTTCCAGAGATGGATTGGTGCCTTCGGGAACTTACATACAGGTGCTGCATGGCTGTCGTCAGCTCGTGTCGTGAGATGTTGGGTTAAGTCCCGCAACGAGCGCAACCCTTTTCCTTATTTGCCAGCGAGTAATGTCGGGAACTTTAAGGATACTGCCAGTGACAAACTGGAGGAAGGCGGGGACGACGTCAAGTCATCATGGCCCTTACGGCCAGGGCTACACACGTGCTACAATGGTCGGTACAAAGGGTTGCTACACAGCGATGTGATGCTAATCTCAAAAAGCCGATCGTAGTCCGGATTGGAGTCTGCAACTCGACTCCATGAAGTCGGAATCGCTAGTAATCGCGGATCAGAATGCCGCGGTGAATACGTTCCCGGGCCTTGTACACACCGCCCGTCACACCATGGGAGTTTGTTGCACCAGAAGTAGCTAGCCTAACTGCAAAGAGGGCGGTTACCACGGTGTGGCCGATGACTGGGGTGAAGTCGTAACAAGGTAGCCGTAGGGGAACCTGCGGCTGGATCACCTCCTTAACGAAAGATTGACGATTGGTAAGAATCCACAACAAGTTGTTCTTCATAGATGTATCTGAGGGTCTGTAGCTCAGTTGGTTAGAGCACACGCTTGATAAGCGTGGGGTCACAAGTTCAAGTCTTGTCAGACCCACCATGACTTTGACTGGTTAAAGTTATAGATAAAAGATACATGACTGATGATGTAAGCTGGGGACTTAGCTTAGTTGGTAGAGCGCCTGCTTTGCACGCAGGAGGTCAGGAGTTCGACTCTCCTAGTCTCCACCAGAACTTAAGATAAGTTCGGATTACAGAAATTAGTAAATAGAGATTTCGATCTTGGTTTATTAACTTCTGTGATTTAAGTATCACGGTATTAAGCATGACCTGACGAAGGCATGTTTATTCATTAACAGATTGGCAAAATTGAGTCTGAAATAAATTGTTCACTCAAGAGTTTAGATTAAGCAATTAATCTGAATGAATTGAGAACTAGCAAATTAACTGAATCAAGCGTTTTGGTATATGAATTTAGATTGAAGCTGTACAGTGTTTAAATACACAGTGCTCTAAACTAAAATGTTGAAGTTACTAACTTGTAGGTAACGTCGACTGTTTGGGGTTGTATAGTCAAGTAATTAAGTGCATGTGGTGGATGCCTTGGCAGTCAGAGGCGATGAAAGACGTGATAGCCTGCGAAAAGCTCCGGGGAGGCGGCAAATATCCTTTGATCCGGAGATGTCTGAATGGGGAAACCCACCTACTTTAAGGTAGGTATTGCAACATGAATACATAGTGTTGCAAGGCGAACGAGGGGAAGTGAAACATCTCAGTACCCTTAGGAAAAGAAATCAATTGAGATTCCCTCAGTAGCGGCGAGCGAACGGGGATCAGCCCATTAAGTTATGTGTGTTTTAGTGGAACGCTCTGGGAAGTGCGAACGTAGAGGGTGATATTCCCGTACACGAAAGGGCACACATAATGATGACGAGTAGGGCGAGGCACGTGAAACCTTGTCTGAATATGGGGGGACCATCCTCCAAGGCTAAATACTCCTGACTGACCGATAGTGAACCAGTACCGTGAGGGAAAGGCGAAAAGAACCCCTGTGAGGGGAGTGAAATAGATCCTGAAACCGCATGCATACAAGCAGTGGGAGCACCTTCGTGGTGTGACTGCGTACCTTTTGTATAATGGGTCAGCGACTTATATTCAGTAGCGAGGTTAACCGTATAGGGGAGCCGTAGAGAAATCGAGTCTTAATAGGGCGTTTAGTTGCTGGGTATAGACCCGAAACCAGGCGATCTATCCATGAGCAGGTTGAAGGTTGGGTAACACTAACTGGAGGACCGAACCCACTGTCGTTGAAAAGCCAGGGGATGACTTGTGGATAGGGGTGAAAGGCTAATCAAGCCTGGTGATAGCTGGTTCTCCCCGAAAGCTATTTAGGTAGCGCCTCGGACGAATACCATAGGGGGTAGAGCACTGTTTCGGCTAGGGGGTCATCCCGACTTACCAAACCGATGCAAACTCCGAATACCTATGAGTACTATCCGGGAGACAGACTGCGGGTGCTAACGTCCGTAGTCAAGAGGAAAACAATCCAGACCGCCAGCTAAGGCCCCAAAATCATAGTTAAGTGGGAAACGATGTGGGAAGGCATAGACAGCTAGGAGGTTGGCTTAGAAGCAGCCACCCTTTAAAGAAAGCGTAATAGCTCACTAGTCGAGTCGGCCTGCGCGGAAGATGTAACGGGGCTAAAACTATGTGCCGAAGCTGCGGATTTGACATTAGTCAAGTGGTAGGGGAGCGTTCTGTAAGCCGATGAAGGTGTATTGAGAAGTATGCTGGAGGTATCAGAAGTGCGAATGCTGACGTGAGTAACGACAAAACGGGTGAAAAACCCGTTCGCCGAAAGACCAAGGGTTCCAGTCCAACGTTAATCGGGGCTGGGTGAGTCGACCCCTAAGGCGAGGCCGAAAGGCGTAGTCGATGGGAAATTGGTTAATATTCCAATACTTCTGTGTAATGCGATGAGAGGACGGAGAAGGTTAAGTCAGCCTGGCGTTGGTTGTCCAGGTGGAAGGATGTAGGTATGTATCTTAGGCAAATCCGGGGTACTCTATACTGAGATCCGATAGCAAGCTGTACTTGTACAGCGAAGTGGCTGATACCATGCTTCCAGGAAAAGTCTCTAAGCTTCAGTTACACAGGAATCGTACCCGAAACCGACACAGGTGGTCAGGTCGAGTAGACCAAGGCGCTTGAGAGAACTCTGCTGAAGGAACTAGGCAAAATGGTACCGTAACTTCGGGAGAAGGTACGCTGTTGTTGGTGATGGAACTTGCTTCCTGAGCTGATGACAGCCGCAGAAACCAGGCCGCTGCAACTGTTTATTAAAAACATAGCACTCTGCAAACACGAAAGTGGACGTATAGGGTGTGATGCCTGCCCGGTGCTGGAAGGTTAATTGATGGGGTTAGCGTAAGCGAAGCTCTTGATCGAAGCCCCAGTAAACGGCGGCCGTAACTATAACGGTCCTAAGGTAGCGAAATTCCTTGTCGGGTAAGTTCCGACCTGCACGAATGGCATAATGATGGCGGCGCTGTCTCCAGCAGAGGCTCAGTGAAATCGAAATCGCTGTGAAGATGCAGTGTACCCGCGGCTAGACGGAAAGACCCCGTGAACCTTTACTGCAGCTTGACACTGAACTTTGACCTTACTTGTGTAGGATAGGTGGGAGGCTTTGAAGTTGGAACGCTAGTTCCAATGGAGCCGTCCTTGAAATACCACCCTGGTAATGTTGAGGTTCTAACTCTGTCCCGTTATCCGGGACGAGGACCGTGTCTGGTGGGTAGTTTGACTGGGGCGGTCTCCTCCTAAAGAGTAACGGAGGAGTACGAAGGTGCGCTCAGCGTGGTCGGAAATCACGCGTAGAGTATAAAGGCAAAAGCGCGCTTAACTGCGAGACCCACAAGTCGAGCAGGTACGAAAGTAGGTCTTAGTGATCCGGTGGTTCTGTATGGAAGGGCCATCGCTCAACGGATAAAAGGTACTCTGGGGATAACAGGCTGATACCGCCCAAGAGTTCATATCGACGGCGGTGTTTGGCACCTCGATGTCGGCTCATCTCATCCTGGGGCTGAAGCAGGTCCCAAGGGTATGGCTGTTCGCCATTTAAAGAGGTACGCGAGCTGGGTTTAGAACGTCGTGAGACAGTTCGGTCCCTATCTACCGTGGGCGCTGGAAATTTGAGAGGATCTGCTCCTAGTACGAGAGGACCAGAGTGGACGAACCTCTGGTGTACCGGTTGTGACGCCAGTCGCATCGCCGGGTAGCTATGTTCGGAAGGGATAACCGCTGAAAGCATCTAAGCGGGAAGCCTACCTCAAGATAAGATTTCCCTAGGAATTTATTCCTCTAAAGAGCCGTTCGAGACTAGGACGTTGATAGGTTGGATGTGGAAGCATAGTGATATGTGAAGCTGACCAATACTAATTGCTCGTGAGGCTTGACTATACAACACCCAAGCAGTTGTATATAAAGCATCAATCGATTCATAAATCTACAAAGCAACTTGATTTAGTTATAACACTAGATAAAATGAACACAATCAGATTCAATCAGCCCAGTCTGTAAAGATTTGGAAAACGCTTCGGCAGTCAATAAGACCAAAGCAAGTATCCATAAACAGTTGTGCTGGCGACCATAGCAAGAGTGAACCACCTGATCCCTTCCCGAACTCAGAAGTGAAACCTCTTAGCGCTGATGGTAGTGTGGGGTTACCCATGTGAGAGTAAGTCATCGCCAGCTCATTATTCTAAACACCCCCAACTAAAATTGGGGGTGTTTTTTTTATGGGCGGGAAAATAAGAAAATTCTAGAAAACTCAGTTCTTAAAAAAACAAATTTACACGGTTGTCCTGCTTCAGAGATATAGAGAGTTAACTTTAATTAAGAAAAACCTTATAAGAATAATTATTTTAGCTGCCTGCGTGCATGTTTAAGGGCAGTGCGTAGACCTTCTTCCAGAGTGGGATGATAAAAAGGTTTCTCTAAAATATCATTTAAAGTTAATTCTTCACCAATGATCCAACTTAAGAGATGAGCCATATGTTCTGTCGCCTCAGTAAATAACTCGGCACCAAGTAGTTTATGGCTTTCTCGCTCTATATAAACTTCAATAGCTCCTTTATTTTTTCCAAGAATAATAGCTCTTCCTTGTCTTTCGTAAGATGCTTCACCTGTGACAAAATCTATTCCATTGTCTTTTAGTTGTTTATAACTTTGTCCCACAATTGCCATTTCTGGATGACTAAATACTATGCCTAATGGAGTAAGAGTCTTAACTGAATTAACCTGTGGATAATTCAAACAGTTATAAACAACTTTTTTACCTTCATGTGCAGCTTCATGCTGTAATGGCGTTGAAGTATAAGCGTCCCCAGCAATAAAAATTGGATAGTTATCTAGCTGTTTTGTTTTCGCATTTATAGGCAATAACTTAATATTCTGAAATGATTTATCAATATTCTCTAGTTTTAAGTTATCTAATAAGCTTGAACGGCCTGTCGCGGATAGCACATACTCAGTTTGAAGAGACTTTTCTTCTCCATTGATTCTATAATTTAATATAACGCCACCAGAAGTAGACTTAACTTCGGCTGGTAATGTCTCAAATAAAAAGTTTAATTCTTTGCTTAGCTCTTCTTGAGCAAGTTGCTGTAATTTAGAGCTAGTAAATATTCCAATTCTTTTACTACGAGCAAATATAGTTGTTTCCACGCCTAATCGATGCATAGCTTGTGCGATCTCAAGAGCAATTACTCCACTTCCAATAACTGCAAGAGACTTAGGTAGAGTATCTAATTCAAATATTTGGTCTGTGGTAATAAGGCGATCTCCTAATTCTTGTTTCCATGTTTGATCATAATTAGGAGTAGAACCAACTGCCAGAATAAAGCTTTTTGATTGATATTGTTTCCCATTTACTTCAATAGTTTCTGAATCAATAAAATGGGCTTTACCTGAAATTTTATGTTCAGTTGGCCATTGGTCTACATCTTTGAGAGTCGCCTTTGTAAAACGGTCACGTAAGTTTCTTACATGTTTCATAACCTGATCAGTATTAATGTCTACAGAAGCATTTAACCCAACTTCTTGAGCATTTTGGAGGTCATGCATACGATTTGCTGTAGAGATGAGGACTTTACTTGGCATACACCCTACACGTGCGCAAGTTGTATCCCATGGCCCATCATTGATAATTAAAATATTATTGGTATGTTTAACAGCCTCTTTATATGCGCTAATACCAGCAGTACCTGCGCCAATGATAATTATATCGAACATTATAAATCCTAATATCTATAAATTTTTCATTTAATAAGTTACATAATAAAACACAATGTAATTTATGTTTACAGAGTATGGTGAATATGATTACACTAATAATATAAATAATTAAAAAATCTTATACCTTTAGGAAAGATTGGGGAAATGAAAAGTATGTATAAAAAGCAACTTACCTTAAAGTTGTCTGCTATTGCTGTGTCAATTATGTTGGCAAGTTGTGGCGGTGGAGGTGGTGATGGTTATTATCAGAATGGTTCATCAAATAGTAATAATTCCTCATCTGGAGGCAATACTAGCGGTTCTGAACAAACGACTGCTACAGCTTTAAAGATAGAACTAGATAAATTATCAGTTGCTGCAACGAATGACACTTTAACAGTTACTGTTAGAGCTTTAGATATAAATAAAGGTGGCGTTGCTGGCGCTAAAGTTAGATTGAAATTAGAAGATCCAACAAATAACGTAACTATAGAAGGAGCATCAATTCAAACTACAGATGCAGCAGGTAATGCTGTATATATTATAAAGACACCAAAAACATCGAGTTCAATAAATGATTTGGTGAAAAATGGTTTTAAATTAATAGCCTACACGAATAATGATACTCTTACGCAAGAACAGACTGTAACAGTAACAGGTAGTAATAGCACTACAGAAGCTGATACTACGAGTATTGTATTGTTTGATGCTACAAAGACCTCATTAAATGTTAGAGGTGATCAGACAACTGTTACATTAACAGCTGTAGATGCAAATGGTGCAACTCTAGCAAATCAAGCGATTACACTTAAAGTTAGAAATTCTGTTTTAAATGGTGTCAAATTTACTCCTAATGCGACACAAACTGATGCAAATGGTCAGATCAGCTATACTTTATCTTTTAGTGAAAATCAAAGATCTTCATCATATAGTGCTGCACAATTTGTGACAGATGATCTTGTTTTAGAAGCTAATTTTGGGCAATCAACAAAAGTTTATACGTATAAACTCGATGTTGTTAATTCTGATGTACCAGTAGCAGTAGGCGCTATTTCTGTAGCATATAATCCGACCACAATGGAAGACTCTAGTGATGGGGTTTACTACTATAAAAATATCTCAGTACAAGTGACTGATGTTGACGGTAAGCCAATACCAAATCAAGACGTAACAATGGGCGTTAATGCGCTTGCTTATTATAAGGGGCAATTTGCTTTTGTTGACACGTCTACTCCTGCAGATGGTAAGCCAGATGAATATTTACCTATTACTAGAGCTGCATGTACTTCACCAGTTCAAGCCGTAAATATTAATGGCGAGGTTGTTAATCAATTAAAGCCGCTGAAAGAAAATTCTACAGTTCAGGTAGTATCGTATATTAATAGTTCAGGTACTACTGCAACTAATAATAAATATACAACAGATGGAAATGGTCGTTTTGATCTTAAGATTCAATACCCTAAAATTTATGCATCTTGGTTAACTGTTCAGTTAACGGCTAAATCTACAGTTTCGGGAAGTTTAATTAAAGGATCTACATCTTTGACTTTAGGTTATTTAACTAAAGATGTTACTGTAAGTGATCTTATTGCTCCGAATATATTAAGTCCATATGGAATAGATCCAAACTGTTCAAATGGTAATTAATATAAAAAGAAGCAGCATTTAAGCTGCTTCTTTTTTTAGAGTTGTGTTCCCATACTTACACCTACGGTAGGCCGGACCTGCATAGATGAGCATGCACTAAGAATAAGACAACTGACCAATAAAAATATAAGTTTATTCATAAGAGAACTGAGAAATTTAAAATGATTTAAATACTTTAGCTGAAGACCGTTTTTATATCTGTTGAATTGATGCAGTTGTATATATTTTTTTTATTAAAAAAGCTCTATCTTTAAATAAAAATAAAGCTTTTAGTAATTGTATTCAAAGAATTAATCGTCTAACAAATCCATTTGTTTTGCTAATTGATAAAGATTGTTTGAGCGGTTTCCTGTTCGGCAAAACATGAGAACAGGTTTTGGAAGTTCATTATAGTGATTTGCAAAAGTACGGACATCAAGCTCAGTAATTTGACCTGCGACTACAGGTTGGTAAACGTAATCTAGTCCTGCCTGACGTGCTGCTTCTTCAATTTGAGCGCTTGTTGGTTGTTCTGGACCGCCTTCCATATCCGGACGGTTATTAATAATAGATTTAAAGCCTTTTTCTACAACTTGATCTACATGTTCTGGACCAATTTGACCTGCGAAACCAACATTATCTGACATTTCGTCACTCCAAAATTTAATAAAACCTCTTATGCTGTATCATAGCATTAAGCTTAACCTGAGATACAAGACACTAAAACGTTGTTCCTACATAGATAAAAGTTATGTAAAAGAACAACCATAGATTTTTAAAAGGCGATCAGGATGTTTTTTGTAAATTCATTACTTCGACCATAATGCCACGGAGCACATATGCACGCTTATACGGTTGAGCCTTTATATGTTCCATGTGATCAGGAAATGATCGCAGCTGACTTTTATATTCCAAAAACAAATAATAAATCTGCGGTAATTATCATGGCACATGGTTTTGCCGGATTGCGTCAATTCAAGCTTATCCAATATGCACAGCGTTTTGCACAGGCAGGCTATGCTGTGATTTTATTTGATTATCGATATTGGGGTGGGAGTACAGGTAAGCCCCGAGAAATGATTTCTATCAATTCTCAATTAGAGGATTGGAAGACCATAATTCAATACGCCTCCACCTGTAAGCTTATCGATAATAGACGGATTGTATTGTGGGGAACATCTTTAAGTGGTGGATATGCTCTAAGTTTAGCTTCTGAATTAAAAAATATTCAGGCTATTATGGTACAAATTCCTTACGTTGATGGTGCTGAAACAGCAAAACTATATCCATTACAGCGTTATCCCCAAGCTTTAAAGTTGTCGAGCCAAGATTATATGGGTTCTAAGATGGGCCTTAATCCCAAGAGATTACCTGTTGTTGACCAATTTAAATTATGTTTTATGCCAACAGCAGATAGTTACTATGGGTATTTGTCGATTGTAAATCCAGATTATTATTGGAGTGGCGAAGTCCCTGCGCGCGTTTTTTTTAATTTGATGCGTTACCGTCCAATTCAACTCGTCCGTCAGATTAATATCCCAGTTTTATTTATTGCTGCTCAGCATGATTCTTTAATTCCAATTGAGTCTAGTCGTGAAGCTGCGACCAATATTGCTCCTTTTGTGAGTTATCATGAGTGGGATATGAAACATTTTGATATCTATCACGGCGCATGGTTTGAAAAAGCAGTGACGACCCAATTAGAATTTTTACATCAACATATAGGAGTGATGTAAATGATTATTGTATGTGCATCGTGTGGTGCAAAAAATAGAGTTCCAGAGGAAAAACTTAGTGCGCAACCGAGTTGTGGCCAATGCCATCAGCCATTACTTCCGCTTGCACCGATTGAGTTAAATGAACAAAACTTTAGTAACTATATCACGAATAGTGATCTACCTATTTTGATAGATTTATGGGCAGAATGGTGCGGACCTTGTAAAATGATGGCGCCACATTTTGCGCAAGTAGCAAAACAGAATCCACGTGTTATTTTTGCCAAGATTAATACTGAAGAATCTCCTCGCTTAAGCCAAGCATTTAATGTGAGAAGTATTCCTACCCTTGTATTAATGAATAAAACCACAGAAGTTGCTCGAATGAGCGGCGCATTACGTGCTCCTGAATTGCAGCAGTGGCTAGATCAACAACTTCAAACGAATTTCGGGAGCTAAGGTGTCAGAAGCTTATACCAAACCAGAAGGAATTTTATCCTTACAAACGATTGCCATGCCAGCAGATACAAACTGGAGCGGTGATGTGTTTGGTGGGTGGATCGTGTCACAAATGGACTTGGCTGGAGCAATTCACGCTGAGCGTTTTAGTCGTGGACGTTGTGCCACGATTTCCATTAATCAGATGACCTTTTTGGTTCCGGTAAAAGTAGGCTTTGTGATTAGCTGCTATACCAAAATCTTAAAAGTAGGTAATACCTCTATTCAAATGCAAATTGAAGTTTGGGATAGTCATGATGATTCTCGTGCCCCAATTCGTATTACCGAAGGGGTGTTTACCTTTGTTGCTGTTGATGTAAAAGGTAATAAGCGACAAATTCCTGAAGAAGCGAAGCAGAAGTTTTTAGAAACTCAATAAAACATTTAAAGCCTGAATATAAGTATTCAGGCTTTAATTTTTAAAACTAAAACATTGTATTAGAGTTTTTACTTTGTTCGGGAATGTTTTGTATAACATCCCAGTGCTCTACAATTTTTCCATTTTCTACACGGAAAATATCAACAATTGCTCTGCCTCTATCTTTGTCATTTTCCGTAGAGTGGACGTGTAAAACTACCAGATTACCTTCAGCGATTGCGCGCTTAATTTCATTTTTTGCTTGTGGATTTTTTTTGAATTTCTCAGTAAAGAAATTCACGAAAGGAGCCTTCCCATCAGGAACGTTGGGATTGTGTTGGATATATTGATGACCAATATAACGGTCGGCATATTCTTTAACTTGATGTTTTAAAAAGACACCTTCATAAAAGTCGACTACTATTTTTTTATTTTGGGCACTTATTTTATCGATTGACTCAGTTTTTGTTTGAACAATTTTATTGGTTTTATTTGTGGGTTCGGCAGCGTGAGTCGTCACAGCTGTAAATATAAAACTGGTAAATAACGATGATAGGATCAGTATTTTTTTCATTGTGACCTCAAGATATAAAGTTATAGTTTTATATCTTGAGGTAAATATCAATCTAAAAATATTTTAGATTAGTTATCATTTCTTACGTTTAGGTAACCATGCCCACAGCATTTGACATTGAATCGGTTCATTACCCGCATCATCAATAACGGTAACTGGAATAACAAGTTCACCTTTCTCATGATCAGCAATATATTTTTGCTGTTCTGCAGTGAGAGTCGCTGTTGCTGTCAAACCACCTTCAACAACTTTTAAATAATCAACATGTAATGATTTGATTAATAAAATGCGGTTATCAGGAATATGTAAACCCGTTAAAAAACCTGTTGCAGTCTCTGCTAAAAGTGCCATTGCTGCCGCATGTACACCTTTAATATGATTCTGCATGTTTTTCTGGTTCTCTAAGCGAACAGTTACATGGTTTACATCTACTTCTAGATAGCGAATATTTGCTGTACCCACCATTGGCACAATACGGCCAAATGCCTTGCTCCAAAGCGTACTTCGAACACCTTTAGGAAATTTTGAAGTTGCTTTTACCAGTTTTAATAGTCGATTGGATTGAGACATGGGATTACCTTAACTTTGAATGTCGCTAAAAGATATTAATCTTTAAAGTTATTAAACTGTAATGGCACACCGAATTGTTGTTCACGTAAAAAAGTCATGACTTGTTGCAAAGTGTCACGTTTTTTATCGGTCACACGGATTTTGTCGCCTTGAATAGAAGATTGCACTTTAACGCCGCTTTCTTTAATGGCTTTATTAATTTTTTTTGCTGTATCAGAGTCAAGACCATCTTTAAGCTTAATGACTTGTACAAAATTTTTACCTGACGCAGCAGCTTTTTGTGGATCAAGTGCCTGCACATCAATTTTACGTTTATAAAAATGATTTTCTAACATGTTATAAACTTGTTCACACTGGAAATCACTTTCTGTGCTGATTTTAATCTCTTTATTTTTTTCATTTAATTCGATAGAAACATCGTGACCACGGAAGTCAAAGCGTGTTGCAATCTCTTTTTGTGTGTTTTGAACCGCATGATTAACTTCAAATAACTCTAATTCAGAAACAATATCGAAAGAAGGCATAGTTTAGACCTTTACAAAGTGAAAGAATATTTGAGATGCTAAGAGGGTTTTCTTCATTTGCCAAGTGTTGTTTACATCAAAGGAGTGCACAATGATCCGTAAACAAGAAATTACAACATTTGAGTTCCCAGAAAACGCTGTTATCTGGGATGTCCGTGATTCAAGTGCTTATGCAGAAGGGCATGTTAAAGGTGCGGTAAGTCGCCCGATTAATGATTTAAATGCTGATATTTTGAACCAGGTCGCTGCGGATCAGCCGATTTATATTTTATGTGGTGGTGGTAGCAAAGCTCCTCGTGCAGCTGAGAAACTAGAAGACTTAGATGCCTCGCGTGAATATGTCGTGCTGATGGGGGGGACGCGTGCAGCTCGTGATGCAGGTTTACCTCTAGAGCAGGGCGCATAAAAAAAGCACCTTCGGGTGCTTTTTTATTGGAACAAAATTTTCTCAAGTGCACTATTGAGATTGGAAATAAGGTTTTTTCGGTTTAACTTTCTTTTGAAAGCGCTCGGCACTTAATTTCTTTAATAGGCTTTGTGGAACAGGACAAGTCTCACCTAAAATTTGGGCTACAAGTATTTCACTGCAAAGCGGTGCAAATAAAAAACCTTTTGAACCTAGACCTGCAAAGGTAGAAATACGGCTTTCACTCTGCATTTTGCCTACAAGTGGGAAATAATCTGGACTTTGAGCACGCACAGCTGCTCGACCTTGCCATTGTTCTACAGGTGGTAATTGTTTTGCATAAGTAGGGAAGACACTGTGGATTAATTCAAAGTTATGCATATGATCGTCAAGCTGTACTTCTTGATCTTCTCGGTTTGGATAGAAAGATGCCCCTAAAATGAGTTGAGAAGAGTTAAGCTGCATGCAGTAACCACCATAGCTATACGCTTCATGCAAAGGTAGAGGTCCAAAAGAATTATCAACCCAGCTCACTTGTCCACGTATTGGCTTTAAAGGGGGATAGTTCTCAAATAAAGCGGCACTTTCTCGGGCACAGCACACCACAACATGATCTGCCTCTGCAATGATTTCGTCATTCGTTTTTAATTGAACTTTATTTTCAAAAGAAACAAGTGCTGTGATATTGGCAATTTTTAACTCAATACCTGAATGCTGCAAAATTTCATCACGTAACTGGTGTGGAGAAACTGCTCCGGCCTCACTTAATACAATGTGTGGATAGTCCGATTCAAGTGAGCTTGTTTGATGTGTAACAATATCAGCAGGATATTGATCAGCAAGATCGAGAAGATCTTGGGCATTTTTTAATGCCATTTGCTGTATTTGAATTGGGCGAAATGCTTGAAAGTTTTTATAGAAATTCAGTGCATGTTGCCAGCTTAAAGTCATTAGATGCTCATGACTTTGTTCAATTGGGCATAATTTTGGATTGAGTAATGCTAAAGGGTTGCCAGAAGCTCCAGATAAAGGCGCTGTACGCTCGAATAGAGTAACTTGGTGCCCACGTTCAGCAAAAGCCCATGCTGCGCTTAAACCAGCAATCCCTGCGCCAATAACGGCAATATGCTGCTGTGTAAAATTGAAAGTATGGTTATCTGGTTCTAGTGCAGTATCTTCACTTAAAGGTGCTTTCCAAACTGCTTTAAGCATTTCACGTTTATGCCCGAAACCGCGAGGACGTGAAATATCAATGCCATGCGCTTTTAGTCCACGTTTGAGAACACCAGCTACACTAAACGAGGCAAAGGTAGTGCCATAATCAGAAAGACGTACAATATTATTTAAAACGTTTTGTTCCCACATGTCTGGATTGCATGAAGGTGCAAATCCATCTAGGAACCAAGCATTCACTGCTTTCGTTTTTACCATACTTGGAAAAATATCTTGCGCATCTCCTAGCCATAGGTCGATACTAAAACGTTCTTCTGGAAAATTAAAACGATGGCAACCTGCGATAGGCAAGGGATATTGTTCAATAAGTTGTTTCGCAAGTGGCTTAAGTTCATCCCATACATCGAGTGCACGGATGAGATCTGCTTTGCTTAAAGGAAATTTTTCTACGCTAATTGCATGTAAATGGCTGTGGTTATTAGGACGGACCTGTTGCCAAAGCTGCCAGAGTGCAAGAATATTTAAACCAGTGCCAAAACCGGTTTCTCCTACACTAAAATATTCAAAGTCTTGTAAATGGGCTAATCGTTCTGATAGGTCATTGCCATTTAAAAATACATGTCTTGTTTCGAGCAGACCATTATCTTTAGAAAAATAGACATCACCAAATTGTTTGGAAATGGGAACCTCAATACCATCAATAGATTCCCAATCCAGCTCAGCAGTTTGTATACGGTTTGATTTGTTCATTCGGTTTAATAAGTCGCTCAGAATTACCACTGACGACGACGTTTGGTGTAAACATAACTAGCGATAAAGAAACCAAGTAGTACGCCGCCTGCTAGTGTTACTGCGCCATATAAGAACATTTGAGCACTACGTTCACTTTGTAAAACTTGTACCTGAACAGACAAGTTATCGTTCTTTAGCTGTAACTCTTGGTTTTGTGCAAGTGCTTCAAGATTTGCATGTTCTAGCTGTTTTAGACGAGATGCCTGATCTTGAACTAAAGCTTTGATTTTTGCATCTTGCTGCTGCTTATTTTTTGCGATTTGTTCTGCGGTAAGCGGCTGTGCTGTAGTTGCCGCCGTTGTAGCGGTCGGTTTGGCTACAGTTGCAGAAGTAGGCGCTGGTTTAGGCGCCTGAGTTGAAGGCACAGTAGATGGTGTTGCTGGCGTCGCAGCAGGTTCAACTGCTCCGGCAGTTGAACAGATCAAACACAAGCCAAGAAAGCTTTTGGTTGCAAACTGCATGCGTTTACCCTTTTGGAAATGCTTTATTAAACGGTTTGACATCAATATGGCTATAAATGCCTTCTTTCAAAAATGGTTCTTCTTTTAACCATTCATCTAAAGCTTCACGGCTATCAAACTCTACAATCATAGTACTACCGTAAAAACCAGCCTGTGGATCATTCGGATCTTTTGGCATAGCTCCAGCGGCAACAAGACGACCTTCATCATCAAGTTTTTGTAAACGTTCGATATGTTGAGGGCGTACTGCTAAACGTTTCTCTAGAGTTCCTTCGTTATCGGTACAGCTTAGAACAAAAAAAGGCATGTCATCGTATCTCTATAATCAAACCGAAACCACATTAAGCATCTGTTGACTTAAAATGTTTGCGTAAAATAATGAACTGAATAATGATAAATGAAAACATGACGATCATGTCACCAAATGCCGTAAATTCACCCCAATATTTTCCGCCATGAAATAAAAACGCGAAGAAAATATGTAAACCGGACATGACGACAAACATAGCTGCCCAAGCGAAATTTAAATTTTTCCAACCTTTTTCACTTAGCTCTAAAATTGGATCGAATAAACGTTTAATGAGAGGTTTACGTTCCTTACCAAACCAAGGTGAAACTAAGAAAGCACCAGCAAATACTAAGTTCAAAATTGCAGCTTTTAAACGAATATAAAAATCATCGCTTAACATGAGTGTAATGCCACCAAAAATAACTGTCATAAACAGTACAATCCACTGCTGTTTATCTAGGCGGAATTTTTGAATGATGAACAAAGCACCATACACGATAAGCATTGAAATAATTAAGCCTGTTGTAGCGACCAGAATATTATTGTTATTTACACCGCCAGCGGAACCGATCAATTTTAGCAACGGGTGATGAGCATTCGCAGGATCAACGGTTTTATATAAATAGAAGAAAATAATTAATGGAACAAAGTCCAGAAGTGCTTTCATGTTAGAGTATCTGATCAGGTTTGGTGAATGGCATAGTATAAAAGATGCAAGGCATAGATTTACATACACATAGCAATATTTCTGATGGAACTTTGTCTCCGGAATTACTGGTGCAAGCTGCTGTGGATGTGAAGTTGCATACCTTGGCGCTTACTGATCACGATACAATGGATGGCTTACAGCGTGCAAAGAAAGCTGCGCAAACCCATGATTTAAAAATTATTTCTGGTGTCGAGATCTCAAGCCAATGGTCTAGACCAAGCACAAAAAAAAGCTATGGCGTGCATATTGTGGCTTTAAACATGCAAGATGAAGCACCAATTTTGGAAGCATTAGAACAACAAAAAAGAATTAGAGCACAAAGAGCAGAAGTTATTTGTGAACTATTAAAAAAGTGTATTGGCTTTGATATTTATCAGGATGTACTTGATAAAGTTGAAAATCAACCAGACCGTATTACCAGAACACACATTGCCAAAACCTTAGTTGAAAAGAATGTAGTGAGTCGTCCTCAACAAGCTTTTGACCGTTTTTTAAAAGAAGGTAAGCGTGCCTTTGTAAAGTTTGAAGGCTTGGGCTTAAAAGAAACGATAGAGGTTATTCATAATAGTAAAGGTTTGGCAGTTTTAGCTCATCCATCTCGTTATGATTTATCTGCAACTAATACACGCTATTTGATTGAGTTATTTGCGAGTTGTGGTGGTGACGCCGTAGAGTTGCCGCCACCTGTAGATCCTTTATCTACTCGCCAAATGATTGATCGTATGATTGATCAGCATCATCTGGCGGTTTCAATTGGCAGTGATTTTCATGGTGAAAATATGCCATGGATTAAATTAGGTAATACGCCTAAACCAAAGAGTGATCAGTTGGGTATTTGGGAACGTTTTCTCTAATAATGTCCTAGAGTAAGTTGTTATCTTGAGCTTGAATTGGAGGAGGTGTTGGTTTACCCAGCGTTCCTAAAAGTTCAATTTCGATACTCCGGACCATTGCATCTAATGGTAAATCATTACTTTGAGTACCAAAAGGTTCTTCAATTTCAGAGCTTAGGGCATCTAGACCTAAGAAGGTATATGCCAAAATTCCAACCAGTAAAGGTGTTGCTAAGCCAAGCAAAGAACCTAAGCTAAATGGCAACATAAAACAGAAAAAGTAAACAGTGCGGTTGAGCAAGACTGAATAAGCAAAAGGAATAGGAGTATTTGCAATACGGTCACAGCCAGTCTGTACAACACTTAAATCTGCAACATTTTTATTCATTTGAGCATAAATAATATCTGAGATTTCACCTTCTTTAAGCGCTTGTAATAACTCCCATTGAATAAGACTGAGCGTATATTGCGGCGCATTATTTTGTTGGTATAGCTGAGTCAATGCTTGTTGACTCATACCACTGGTTTGTATTAATTCGGTTGGGTTGGCCGTTTGGCGGCGTAAACGGTCACGTAACACATTTGCAAACACAATAACGTGATGAATGACTCGTTCACGACGGGCTTGAGTTAAAATACGACAGTCGCGGTCAAAGTGACGTGAAGTCGCAATGAGTACACCCCATAGTTTCCGTGCTTCCCACCAGCGGTCATAACACGCCGTATTTTTAAAGCCTAGAAAAATAGAAAGTACGACGCCAATTAAAGTGAAGCCAACTAAAGGAATTTCTGGAAAACGGTAGAGATTAATATATTCAACCCCACCAATGATTGCCGAAATCAGCATTACCACCCCTAAAGAGGGCAAAATTTTTGGTAATATCGTCCCTCGCCAAGAGAATAAAACTTTAAAAATACTGGGCTGTTCACGAACAATCATTTTATTTTAAACGTCGCTATTTTTGTTTTTGATATTCTAAGCTTAGTGATGCTTTGTCAATATCATTGAACGGCTATTGAAGTAGGGTTGAGCAGTTGTTGTTCAGCAAATGAAAAGCTACCTTCTGGCGAGATAATAAAATGGTCCAGTAGACGAATTTCTAAAAGCTGACAGGCCTGTTCAAGTTGCTTTGTGAATTTAATATCTTCGCGAGAGGGCTGTGCGGAACCAAAAGGATGGTTATGTGCGATTACCAATTGGCAAGCATGCTGTTGTAAAGCATAACGTAAGGTTTGATTCACTGAAACGGCGCAGTGTTGAACTGAACCAAAAAATAACTTTTTAAAATGTATTTTTCTCAACTCGGCATCTAAGCAAAGTACCGCAAAAACTTCCTGTTTTTCACCTTTTAACTCATAACGCAGATAATCTAGAACTAAATGAGATGAATGAAGGCTTAGTTCAGTTTGACTAAAATGATAGTCGAGATAACGCCGTCCGAGCTCTTTTACGGCCAGTAATTGTGAATACTTGGTGGCTCCAATACCATTAAATTGGGCTAATTCATTGAAAGAAGCATCGAAAACAGCATTGAGACTTCCGAATTGTTGAATGAGTAAGCGGGCGAGTTCAACTGCTGAATGTTGACGTGAACCTGAGCGAAGAAAGATCGCGAGTAATTCAGAGTCAGAGAGACTTTGAGGGCCTTGTTGTAATAACCGTTCTCTTGGCCGTTCTTGTTCTGGCCAATTTTTAATAGAAGTATTCATATTCCCCAGCAATATTCTGCTTAAAAATTTATTTTGTTTGCCCAATCAATCTTGGGTCTGCGCGTATTTAATGCTATTGTGAGCGCCACTGCAACAGAAAGGTATCCTGTTCGTGAGCTTTGATTTAAGTGTTATTCCTCATAAAAACATTGTTTTAGCTGTTACAGGTGGGATTGCTGCCTATAAGAGTGCCATTTTGGTCCGTCGTCTTAAAGATTATGGTTTTGACGTTCGGGTTGTGATGACACACGGAGCTCAAGCATTTATTACCCCTCTAACGTTTCAGGCTCTTTCTGGAAATCCTGTGCATACCGAGCTTTTAGACCCAGAGGCTGAAGCTGGAATGGGCCATATTGAATTGGCTCGTTGGGCTGATTTGTTACTGGTTGCTCCAGCAAGCTGTGACACCCTAGCTAAGTTTGCTAATGGTTTGGCAGATGACTTACTCAGTACTTTATTTTTAGCAACTAAAGCACCTGTGTGGGTTGCACCAGCAATGAACCAGCAAATGTGGGCTGCAAAAGCAACCCAGCGTAATTTGCAAACTCTGGTTGAAGATGGTGTGCATGTGATTATGCCGGATTCAGGTGAGCAGGCTTGTGGTGATGTTGGTTTAGGCCGTATGCCGGAACCGGAAGAAATTGCAAGGCAAGTGGCGGGTTATTTCCATCAAGCCCAACGTGCGATTGCTGAAAAATTTGGTTTGTTGGCAGGTAAGCGAGTTGTGATTACTGCTGGACCAACACGTGAAGCGATTGATCCTGTTCGTTATATCTCAAATCATAGTACCGGTAAAATGGGCTTTGCTTTAGCGGCTGCATGTTATGCGGCGGGCGCAAAAGTGACTTTAATTGCTGGTCCTGTAAGTTTAGATACGCCAAATGGTGTTCAACGTGTAAATGTTGCATCTGCACGACAAATGTTGGATGTCAGCATGAGTTCACTTGAGACTGGATGTGACATTTTCATTGCTACAGCGGCAGTAGCTGATTATCGCGTTGCTGAAGTGGCTGAGCACAAGATTAAGAAAGCAGGGGATGAGCTGAATGTTTCCCTTGTAAAAAATCCGGATATTGTGGCAACCATTGCCGCTCAGGAAAAACGTCCATTTATGGTGGGCTTTGCTGCCGAAACGCAAAATGTTGAAGAATATGCAGCAGGTAAACTGGTTGCTAAAAAACTAGATATGATTGCGTGTAACGATGTTTCTCGTGCCGATATTGGTTTTGCTTCGGATGAAAATGCGATGACTGTTTTCTTTGCCCAAAGCTACCATATGAAAAAGCGTGAGTTAGAAAAAGCATCGAAGCAAGAAATTTCTCAACAATTGGTTGAAGCAATTTCGGATGCATTACGCCGTAAATAAATTTTGAGCTTAATAAAAAAACCGCGAATAAATCGCGGTTTTTCTATAGTCTTATTTAGACAATCAAGGAATTTCATCTTCAAATTCAGGTTTAACCTGAACGATAAAGTCTTGACGGTTAAGACCACGCCACAATGCAAATGCTGTACCGATATAAATCGAAGAATAAGTACCGACAAAGACACCTACAAACATTGCAACAGAGAACCAGTGTAAGCCATCACCGCCCAAGAACATCATTGCAAGTACTACAAGCAATAATGTCATTGAGGTATGAATAGTACGACGTAAAGTCTCAGTTAAAGCAATATCCACGATTTCACGTGGAGTTGCGCCGCGAATCTTACGGAAGTTTTCACGTATACGGTCTGATACCACGATGTTATCGTTAAGCGAGAAGCCAATCACCGCGAGTACAGCAGCTAAAACTGTAAGGTCAAATGGCCATTGGAATAATGCAAAAGCACCAATAATGATGATGATGTCATGGAATAAAGACATTACAGCACCCATCGCGAGTTTAAACTCAAAGCGAATGGTCACGTAGATCAACATTAAGATAAGCGCAAGAGCAACTGCACCAGCTGAGCGAACATAAAGCTCGTTACCTACCTGACCGCCTACAGAGTCCACTTTATGAACTTCGGCAGCATTGTTTGGTAATTGCACAGCTTTGGTAATCGCGTTATTAAGATCTTCAACCTTAACTTCTTGTACCGGCATACGCACGAGTAAGTCTTTATTACTACCTAGCGTTTGTACTACGGCATCTTTAAAACCAGCTTTGTCGAGAGCCTGAATAACTTCAGACTGATTTGCTGGTTGAGCATAGTTAAGCTCGGCAGAAACACCACCTGTAAAGTCCAAACCTAAGTTAAGACCTTTAGTCGCGATAAAGAAAATACTCGCTAAAGTAATAAGGATCGAGAAGATTGCTGCTGGTTTAGCAATCTTCATGAACGGGATGATTTTTGCATCATCCGGACGACCATATTGTTTTGAAGGTTGTTGAGTCACTTTAGTCATCATAGATCTCCTTAAATGCTCAACTTTTTCAAATTACGGCGTTTGCCATAAATGATTTGTACAATTGCGCGTGTTACTGTAATTGCAGTAAACATCGAACATACAATACCAATCATTAATGTTACGGCGAAACCTTTAATCGGACCTGTACCAATTGCAAACAGAATGAATGCAACGAGGAACGTAGTTAAGTTCGAGTCAAAGATCGTGTTATAGGCTCGATCATAACCTGCCACAATGGCCTGTTTGGGTGAGGCACCCCAGAGCATTTCTTCTCGAATACGCTCACATATTAGTACGTTGGCATCGACCGCCATACCAATAGTAATAACGATACCGGCAATACCTGGTAAGGTGAGTGAAGCCCCTATCCAAGACATAACGGTTAAAATCATTGCCAAGTTAAATACAAGTGCAAAGTTCGCAATCAAGCCGAATACGCGGAAGAAAACGACCATCCAAATTGCAACGAGCAAGAAACCGATTTGAGTTGAGAGTACACCTTTATCAATGTTTTCTTGACCAAGGCTTGGACCAACCACACGTTCTTCAACGAAGTACATTGGCGCAGCTAAAGCACCAGCACGTAGCATCAATGCAAGTTCAGATGCTTCTTGAGGTGAACTTAAACCGGTAATACGGAAAGTTGAACCTAAAACAGCTTGAACTGTTGCAGCATTAATGACGACAGATTCGGTATATGGTGTACGAACTTCTGTTTGAGCACCAGTTTTTGGATCTGTAACATAGCTAATCTTTTGCTTGTTTTCGATGAACAATACCGCCATGCGTTTACCAACAGCATTACGGGTTGCATCTGACATGAGCTTACCACCAGCACTGTCGAGCGTAATATTTACTTCGGCACCGCCAGAGTCTTGGCTAAAGCCAGAACTTGCATTTTGAACACGTTCACCAGTCAAGATACGGTTACGTTGCAACAGAAGCTGACGACCGCTATCTAAAGATTGATAAGCAAAAACTTCTGTACCCGGAGGTAAAGGTTGACCGTTATATTTACCCGTATATGGGTCAATATATTGATCATTTAAGTCAGATACTAAACGGAATTCGAGGTTAGCAGTACGACCTAAAACACGTTTAGCTTCTGCTGTATCTTGAACACCCGGTAATTCAACGACAATGCGGTTGCTACCCTGACTTTGTACTAATGCTTCTGCAACACCAAGTTCGTTAATACGGTTACGTAGTGTTGTTAAGTTCTGATTGACTGCATATGCCTGAATTTCTTGACGACGTACATCAGTATAAGTGAGTTTTAAGGTAGAACCTGTCGTGCTCGCTAATGCCTGTTGGGTATATTCATTACCATTACGGCGTAAAAAATCCATTGCTGCATCACGATCAGCATTGTCAGCAAATTGAACAGTGATCACATTATTATTTAACGCAAGGTTGTTAAATTTAATTTTGTTTTCACGGAACTGACGACGCAAATCAGTTGCAGAGGTTTCCATACGTTGGGAAATGGCTTTGTCCATATCTACTTCTAGCAAGAAGTGAACACCACCACGTAAGTCCAAACCAAGTTTCATTGGTTTAGCCCCAATTTTTTGCAACCATTCTGGTGTAGTTGGTGCAAGGTTTAGGGCAACAACGTATTGATCACCTAAGTCACGGCGTAATACTTCTTTTGCTTTTAACTGCGCTTCAGAAGAGCTGACACGCAAGAGAGCAGCATTATTTGTAAAAGTATTATCGTGGCTTGCAATATTTGCTGTTTTTAAAATTTGCTCTGCTTTTTGCACCACACTTTGATCAATTTGGGTACCAGCTTTGGCACCGGAAATTTGAACTGCGGGCTCATCCGGATATAGACTAGGCAGTGCGTATAATGTACTGACTACCAGAACAACCAGAATCAGTAAATATTTCCATGCAGGGTAACGCATTCGCTTTCTTCTTAAATGAAAAAGCCGTGCTAAAGCACGACTGTTTTATGATTAAAGGTTATTTAGAGTGCCTTCAGGTAATACAGAAATTACGCTGGCACGCTGAATTTTTACTTCTACACCACGGTTAAGTTCAACAACCGCATAGTCACCTTCAAGTTTGGTTACTTTGCCCATTAAACCGCCAGCAAAAACAACTTCACTACCTACACCTAAGCTTTCGATTAAAGAACGGTGTTCTTTTGCGCGTTTTGCTTGAGGGCGCCAGATTAAGAAATAGAAGATTGCAACGAATACAACAATCATCAAAATGTTTGGCAAAAGACCAGGGCTTTGGGCTGCTGCTGGAGCTGCATGTGCAGTAGAAATGAACAAGCTCATTTTAATTTCCTAAAGTTAAAAAATATGAGTCAGATACCTGACATAATCCTAATTCGTTTTGCAATTTACCTTGTCTTGAGGTTGAGCGCAAATCTCGCTTATTCATCGATAGGGCAAGGTGGAACTTCTAATCCACGGCGGGCATAAAAGTCCTGAACAAATTCATCAAAAGTGCCATTATCTAATGCGTCACGCATACCTTCAGTTAAACGTTGGTAATAACGTAAGTTATGAATAGTACCGAGCATAGACGCCAACATCTCTCCACATTTTTCAAGGTGGAACAGATAAGCACGGGTAAAGTTCTTACATGTATAGCAATCGCAGTGTGGGTCAAGTGGTCCTTGGTCATGGCGATATTTACTATTACGAATACGTACCAGACCATCAGTGACAAAATAATGACCATTACGTGCATTACGTGTTGGCATTACGCAGTCAAACATATCGACACCACGGCGCACCGCTTCAACGATATCTTCTGGTTTACCTACGCCCATTAAGTAGCGTGGTTTATCATGTGGCATTTTGTTTGGAAGATAATCTAAAACTTTGATCATCTCTTCTTTTGGTTCACCTACAGATAAACCCCCAATTGCATAACCATCGAAACCAACTTCAAGAAGGCCGTTTAAAGACTCATCACGTAAGTCTTCATACATACCGCCCTGAATAATGCCGAATAAGGCATTTTTATTTTTAAGCTCATCGTGGTGATGTGTTTTACAACGCTTTGCCCAACGCAAAGAAAGCTGTAATGATTTTTGTGCTTCTTCGTGTGTAGCAGGATAAGGCGTACATTCATCAAAAATCATGACGATGTCAGAGTTCAATACATGCTGAATTTCCATTGAAATTTCAGGCGATAAAAACACTTTTGAACCATCGATCGGGGAACGGAAAGTAACACCTTCTTCCTTAATTTTACGCATAGCGCCAAGACTAAATACTTGGAAGCCGCCAGAGTCAGTTAAAATTGGCTTATTCCATTTAATAAAGTCATGTAATCCGCCGTGTTGCTTGATTACTTCAAGGCCCGGACGCAAATATAAATGGAAAGTATTACCTAAAATAATTTGTGCCTGAATATCTTCGATATCACGTGGCAACATGCCTTTGACTGTACCGTAAGTCCCCACTGGCATAAAAACAGGTGTTTCAACCACACCATGTTCTAAAGTTAAACGACCACGACGGGCACGACCCGACTGACCTAATTTTTCAAACTTCATCTAAAAATCCTGAACAATAGCAAGCAATACCGTAGGGCAGTGCAAGGGCGAAAAAACAGTTCGCTGCTAAATAGGGGTTCTAACATTGTGAGCTTTAAAACGGGAAGACCAATTTAAAAACACAAATAGCCCTAAAAATAAGAGGGCTATTTTCCTTGATTCTGCCAAGTAGTTCTACTACTAAATGTAGCTGGCTATAAAATAGGTCAATTTTCCGATTGAATGGCTACTTTTTTATTTAGACTAAAAGTTAGGTTTGTAGTCAAAATTGTCTGTAGCCAAATTATCGCGAAAAGGACGAATTGCTTTTTTAGATAAAGTTATCGTATTGATAATATTATTTGGGAATACTTCAATCTGGTTGTTAAATACTTCGACATTGCGGTTAAAGATACTGATTGCAGCACCAACATTTTCATTTTGTTCCTGAATATCATCCATCATTTTGCTATAGAGCGTATCTGCTTTTAATTCAGGATAGTTTTCAACTATAACATTTAGGCTGCGGATCAGCTCTTTGCTCATTTTTTCAATCTGCTGTAATTGAGCAATATCAGTATGATCGACATTTAAACTGAGAATTTGCTGACGTAAGGCAGTCACTTTTTCTAGAGTCGACTTCTCGAACTGAGTATATTGATTGAGAGTAGTTTCTAATGCTTCAAGTGTTTTTACTTTTTGGCGTTCGAAATTTGCAACCTCAGCCCAAGCGCGTTTGGTTGCGTTAAAATAACGCACAATGTTGTTACGAATGTGGATGCCCCAGGCAATCAGTACAACGAATATCCCCAAGAAAATGAATAAGCCTTTCATTTTCACTCCTCTTATTTTTATTCTCTCATTGAACCTTTTAACTTCTTATTTTTTATAAGTTGCCAGTTCGGCACTACGAGAGATTTATTTAATTAAATTAAGCATGAATTGCTGAAATTTTTCATATTGCGGCATGGTCATGGTACGTAAATGTCCACGTAATGCTGGAATATCATGAATTTCACTACGTTTGCTGGTGGTTTGAAAAAGATCTTGCTCACCGAGATAACATAATATTTGCTCTTCATGATGATAAATTAAATCACCGGTAAAATGTTGAAAAAAATCATGAAGTTTTAAAGTTAAACTTGGACTAATTTCTTTAGCTAACTGGTGCTGGTCAGTACCGAAGATATTGAGCTCTTGGTTAATCAGAATGTCAGTACTTTGCCATTCGCATAAGTATGGTTCAAAAAAGCGAGAACGTTGATTACTTACAGCAATACCTAAGGCTGGTATTTGAAAAATAAAAACGCCCCATAAATCTTTATGAATCTCTTTTACTATTTTTTTATCGCTGTTTTGATCTTGAAGAATAGGTAAATTATTTACATACTGGTATTTAAATAGCAGGACTTGATGATCTGTAATGCCATCATTCCATGTCACTGAAGCAAACTCTGTAATTTCATTAGCTTCATTGCCTCGATTAAACAATGGAAAATATTGTTTTAGTCTGCTTAATACCAAAATGGGTTGGGCTTGAATTGGAAGATAAGCTGGTAACTGCTGAAACTGTAGGCCATAACGTAAAGCAGTCATACGCTGTTCTAAATAGTGAATAACTTCGGTTAGAGGCTTTTGCGGTTCATAGAGCAAATAGGCCAAGAAACCAGTTAAAAATGCCCATAAGAGACTCCAAATATATTGAATATGAGGATGAAAAAAGTATCCAAATAATAGCGTCGTAATACTGCAAATACCTAACAAATGTGGCAATACATTAACAAAACGAAGGTTATGATCTTCACGCCATGGATGTAACGCATTTAAGAGTTCTTGATCTGTTTGTGACTTTTGTCCCGCGTCCCAAAGTCGAGCAATATTACGAAAGACCTGTGTATTTTTTTTACGTCTTATATGAAGTGCTTGTTGTACGGTATCAATTGGCATGAAGGTAATAAGATGATTATCATAAAGTGCTAAGCCTAGATTATCTTTTAAATTGAAAGAGATAAATAGAAATACCAAGACTATTTTTATTTTAATTATAGATGTTGGGTTAAACCTCGAATTAACTTATAGGTTTAACCCAGCTTTAATTTTTAAACTTCTAATTTATCAATCAGCATTGCATCGCCATAACTAAAGAAACGATAGCGTTCTTTAACTGCATGTTCGTAAGCAGCCAAAATATTGTCTCTATTTGACAATGCTGAAACTAACATGAGCAGGGTAGACTCAGGTAAATGGAAGTTGGTAATTAAACGATCTACGATACAGAACTCATAACCCGGATAAATAAAGATTTGCGTATCACCAGTCCATGCTGCGATTTTTCCGCCATGCGCTTGGGCTGCACTTTCTAAAGCACGCGTTGCGGTTGTACCAACAGCAATTACTTTATTGCCACGTGCTTTAGTCGCTAAAATTAAATCAATGGTTTCTTGAGGAACATCACACCATTCACTGTGCATGACATGGTTGGTAATGTCATCAGTGCGTACAGGCATAAAAGTACCTGCACCGACGTGAAGAGTCACAAACGTTTTCTTAACCCCTTTTTGATCTAACTTTGCTAACAACTCTTCATCAAAGTGCAAGCTTGCAGTTGGTGCAGCCACACTGGCGATTTTTTCTGGGTTATGGAAAACCGTTTGATAGCGTTCAGTGTCAATTTCTTCTGCTTCACGGTTAAAGTAAGGCGGAATAGGTAACTGACCATATTGCTCAAGTACAGGTAAAATTGGTTGTGAAAACTCAACGACAAATAAGTTTTCGTGACGGCCTCGCACAATTACAGGAATATTGTCTGCACCGACAAAAAGCTCAGCTCCTGCTTTAGGCGAGTTACTCGCTTTAATATGGCAATACGCTGTGGTGTGGTTCAGCATACGCTCAACCAGAATCTCAATAGCCCCACCTGTGGCACGTTTTCCTTTAAGACGAGCCTTCATGACCTTGGTATCATTGAGTACCAACAAATCACCTTCTTCGAACAGATCGATAATATCTGTGAACATGTGATCGTGATATTGACCCTTTGCGTCTAAATGCAATAAACGTGAAGCACTACGTGATTCGAGAGGGTAACGGGCAATAAGTTCATCGGGTAATTCAAAGGAAAAGTCAGACAGTTGCATATTTAGGAAAAAACACCGCAAAAATTGGGCCTAGTATAAACTTTTTCGCTTTTTTATGGCTGTGCTTCTGGCCTAAATTATGAAAAATGTTTAAATGATCTAAAAGTGAACGATAATATTCACTTAGGGTTTGACAAGTTTTACAAACGCGCTAATATACGCAACACAAACATACTTCCTCTCCCGAGGTGGTGAAATTGGTAGACGCGGCGGACTCAAAATCCGCTGTCAGAGATGACGTGTCGGTTCGAGTCCGACCCTCGGGACCAAGATTCAGAATCTTATGATTCTACAAAAACCCCTAAGCTAACGGCTTAGGGGTTTTTTGTTGGATAAAAAAGTTCATAGACTTCAAGAAATTGTGAACTACTTACTTTAGTTCTGACGGTTGGGTTTGAATCTTTTATACATTTAGAACTTAAAGATTTTTTTAATTTAAGAAGACTTTATTTAAATATGAAATGCATTTATTAAAGCTAAAATTTAAGTCGAAGCTAAGCTTTAATACTTATAAGAAGATTTAAGATAATTTTTACCTTTTTGAATCTCTATTTCTTATTACTTACAACTCCTCACCTTCAAATAATTGTTGTATTTTTCTAAAGCATACCCACTTTATGTATCTGAAAACCTTTAATTGAAACTTCACATTTCTATTTCGAAAAGAAAGTTGCTCTTTTAATGTACTGTGTTAAAGTTTGTATTAGATCATAATGATTATAAGTACATTTCTCAAAGAGCGGTTCCGACTAACAACGACAAAATCTGTGAGGCGGGCATGACACAGCGATTAGAACTACATCAGGTCGAGCAATTAAGTGCTTGTAGAATTTCACTATTACTTGGATTAAATGCCGAGCAGAACTACATTGAGCAATTTTTCCGGTTTAGTGTTCGCCTGTTGAAGTGTCAAAAAGCTTTGCTCACTTTTAATCAGGAACCTTATTTCTGGCATCATTGTCCTGAAGGCATGACTGCTATTTCATTTAAACCTTCAAGGCACTTAAAACAATGTTTTGCTAAACAACAGGTGATTCATCACGATCATCCTTCTTATCAAAATTTAATCAACTATTTAAAAGAGCTAAATATTGAGTGTGGTCGTGCCTTAGCTGTCCATTTGGTGCAGCCTGACCAGACTTCTATGGGGTTTGCCGTTTTCTTTGATGACGGTGAAACCACTTTTGAAGATGATCAAATTCAGTTGTTGCTCGATTACTGTTCTAGTTTTATGCAACAAATCGAGTTGAAATTTAATTATGAAGAATTAAATGAACTCTATGAGCAACAAGTCGCCCTTAATTCGAGTAAAACAAAGTTCTTTTCTATTATTTCACATGATTTGCGGGCACCATTTCATGGCTTGTTAGGTTTCTCCGAAGTGTTGGCTAAAGAGCGTGAAACACTGGATGAATCGAGTATTCAAAATATTGCCGACTATTTGTACGACACTTCTCAATCGACCTATAACTTACTGGAAAGTTTGCTGACATGGGCGATGGCAGAGGGTGGGCGTTTCGTTTATCACCCTATTAATTTTAAACTTAGACAAGTGAGCAATATTGTCTGTGATGTGCTGCATACGTTGGCTTTAAAGAAAAATATTGAATTGGTAAATGCGGTTTCCGAAGATTTAAAAATCTATGCCGATATCAATATGATGACTTCCGTGATCCAAAACTTGGTCTCAAATGCATTGAAATTTACTGATGTTGATGGTTCTGGCAAAGTTTTCATTGAGGCTAAGCAAGCGGGCACAAATGTTGAAATCACTGTACGTGATACAGGTCTTGGCATGACCGAACAACAAATGGCAAATTTATTTCACCCACGCATTACAGCCAGCTTTAAAGGTACCGCAGGGGAAAAAGGTGCGGGCTTAGGTTTGAGTCTCTGTAAGCGTTTTATTGAGATTAATCAGGGGCAAATTAGTGTGAGTTCCAAAGAAGGTGTAGGAACAACATTTAAAGTTTTATTACCTTCAGCTCAAGAAAGTCATGAGACGCTTATTGAGCATCATGATTCATCTGAAGCAAAATTGGTTTAATCCCTTTTCCTATTACTACGTGAACTGCTATAACTAAAAAGAGAGTCTGAGGAAAAGAGCTTTTTTATATGAATGCGGAGCAGTTACAAAAAACATTGCGTGCCAGCCAATATGCTGAACAAGTTTTAGGGTTACATCAGGCTGTTTTAGAACAAGATTATCAAATAGATCAATTTGCTGCACCGCTCTCAACAGAACAAATTTACCAGCTTGTAGACACAACGCTTGAAGGCATTGCCGATGAAACAACTTGGATGCGTGCGCTTCGTATATTACGCAGTCGTTTAATGTTTCGCTGGATTTGGCAAGATGCCAATCAGCTTACCGATGTTGTGACACTCACTCGTGAACTTTCTGACTTTGCCGATGCAAGTATTTGTGCAGCAAAAGCTTTTGCTCGTGTTGCATTGGTTGCTAAACACGGCGAACCATTAAGTTATTCAGGTAAAGTTCAAGATCTGATTGTGGTTGCCATGGGTAAGCTTGGTGCACAAGAGCTTAATTTATCGAGTGATATCGACCTGATTTTTGCCTTTGATGAGCAAGGCGAAACCAATGGTCGCAAATGTATTGATGTACAGCAGTTCTGTATTTTGTGGGGACAAAAACTTATTTATTTACTCGAACATATCACCGCAGATGGTTTTGTGTTTCGAGTAGACATGCGCTTACGACCTTGGGGGGATGGCTCGGCATTAGCGATTAGTCATGCAGCTTTAGAAAAATATTTAAGTCAGCATGGTCGTGAATGGGAACGTTATGCATGGATTAAGGCACGCATTGTCACGGGCGGTAAAGAAGGGCAAGACTTATTAGAAATGACACGTCCTTTTGTATTCCGCCGTTATGTCGATTACACCGCTTTTGCTGCCATGCGTGATATGAAAGCGATGATTGAACGTGAAGTTTTACGTCGCCATATTGAGGATGATATTAAACTCGGGGCAGGCGGTATACGCGAAATTGAGTTTATTGTTCAGGTTTTTCAGCTGATTTACGGTGGTTCTAAACGTGAGTTACAAGACCGCCAGTGTTTGGTTAGTCTAGAGCATATTGGTGAGGCAGGCTTGTTGGAAAAACAGGCCGTATTAGAGCTTGAAGATGCTTACCTGTTTTTACGCCGTGTTGAACATGCAATTCAGGCTCTTAACGATCAGCAAACGCAATTATTACCCGAAGAAGTTGACCTAAGACAACGCATTATCGATACCTTGGGTTTTACGAGTTGGAATGAATTTATTGATGTTCTTAACGAGAAACGCCAAAAAGTAAAAGTTCAATTTAAACAGCTGATTGAAGATACTAGCTCTAATGCTGCAACTGAGAACTTTGGACAGTTAGAGCAGCAGTTAGATGAAGTGTTAGATGATAATGCGAAAAATCTGATTCATGAGTTTTGGCATGGTCATGCACTTAAAAAACTTCCTTCAAATGCCGTGCAGCGTTTAAAAACCTTCTGGCCTCATTTGATTGAAGCGATTTTGCAGTCCGAACAACCACAAACTGCACTGTTACGTTTAATGCCGCTGATTGAATCAGTCATGCGTCGAACAGTGTATTTGGTCATGTTGATTGAAAGTAAGGGCGCATTACAGCGCCTAGTGAAAATGGCGACAGTAAGCCCGTGGATTTGTGAAGAGCTGACTCAGTATCCAGTACTGTTGGATGAGTTCTTATCGATGGACTTTGAGTTACCAAAACGTAAGGACTTGGAAGATTCTTTACGTCAGCAATTGCTTCGTATCGAAATTGATCAAGTCGAAGATCAAATGCGGGTACTTCGCTTGTTTAAAAAGAGCAATGTACTCACGGTCGCTGCAAGTGACGTCTTAGCTGAAAGCCCTCTTATGAAAGTATCTGATGCATTAACAGATATTGCTGAAGTGAGTGTCAATGCAACTCTTCATTTAGCTTATCAGACCGTAGCAAAACGTCATGGTTATCCAAAAGATGTCGAGGGAAAACGTTGTTCTCTTGACTATAAAGCCTTTGCTGTCATTGGTTATGGCAAAGTAGGAGGCATTGAGCTGGGCTATGGTTCTGACTTGGACCTTGTCTTTATTCATTATCTAGATGAACAAGCTGACACCGATGGAACTAAGGCTATTAGTGGGTTTGAGTTTGCCATGCGTGTCGCTCAAAAGTTCATGTCACTGATGACCACTCAAACGCTTGATGGTCGTGTCTATGAAATTGATACACGCTTGAGACCTTCTGGTGAGGCTGGTTTATTAGTGACCAGTCTAAAAGCCTATGAACACTATCAGTTGAAAAGTGCATGGCTTTGGGAGCATCAGGCATTAGTTCGTGCCCGCTCTATTGCTGGTGATGAAACGCTTTGCCAAAAATTTGAAATATTTCGCCGCGAGATATTGACTCAATCTAGAGATGAGGCTTATGTTCGTGAAGAAGTGTTGAAAATGCGTCAGAAAATGAAAGACCACCTAGGTTCGTCTTCTGAACAAAAAAAACATGGTATTTTTCATTTAAAACAGGACGCAGGTGGTATCGTAGATATCGAATTTATGGCACAGTATGCTGTACTTGCATGGAGCGGGACGAAACCCGATCTCGCCCATTATTCTGATAATGTAAGAATATTAGAAGATGCTGCTAAAGCAGACTGCTTATCCAGTGAAGATGCCACAGCATTAATTCGAGCCTATCTTAGTGAACGTGCCGAAAGCCACCGCTTAGCCCTTGCGAATCAATCCATGCAAGTCAGCGCAGCGGACTGGCGTAGTACCCGTGCGGTCGTTTGCAATTTATGGCAAAGATTAATAGACCCAACCGCCTCGGTTGAGTTGGATAGTGAATGATTTTATAACAATTTGGAGTGTTCCATGAATTTGGCTGATCGTGATGGTTTTATTTGGCAAGATGGACAATTAATTGATTGGCGTGATGCAAAGATTCACGTTTTAACCCATACACTACACTACAGTATGGGCGTATTTGAGGGTGTTCGTGCTTATGAAACTCCTAAGGGTACTGCAATTTTCCGTCTTCAAGACCACACAAAACGTTTGTTAAATTCAGCAAAAATTTATCAAATGAAAGTACCGTTTGACCAAGCAGCGCTTGAGCAAGCACAAATCGATGTTGTTCGTGAAAATAAATTAGCTTCTTGCTATTTACGTCCACTTATTTGGATCGGTTCAGAAAAACTAGGCATTGCTGCAACAAATAACACTATTCATGCCGCAGTAGCAGCATGGGCGTGGGGCGCATATCTTGGTGATGAAGCGATGGCTAAAGGTATTCGCGTTAAAACTTCATCATTTACTCACCATCATCCAAACGTGACCATGTGTAAAGCAAAAGCATCTGGTAACTACACATTATCAATTCTTGCTCACCAAGAAGTTGCACACTCTGGTTACGATGAAGCAATGCTCATGGACCCACAAGGTTATGTATGCCAAGGTTCTGGTGAAAACGTATTCTTGATTAAAGATGGTGTTTTACATACTCCAGATATCGCTGGTGGTGCACTTGACGGTATTACACGTCAAACTGTGATGACGATTGCTAGAGATCTTGGTTACCAAGTTGTTGAGCGCCGTATTACACGTGACGAATTCTATATTGCCGATGAAGCATTCTTCACAGGTACTGCTGCTGAAGTTACACCAATCCGTGAATACGATGATCGTCAAATCGGTGCGGGTTGCCGTGGTCCAATTACCACTGAAATCCAAAAGACTTTCTTTGATGCAGTTCAAGGTAAAAATCCAAAATATGAACACTGGTTAACTTACGTAAAATAAGTTAATCCGTTAACATGAAAAGGCGAACATTGGTTTCGCCTTTTTATTTTTTAGTTAGGAGCTTTTATGCATATTGTCTATGTCTCTGATGGTAAAGCAGGGCATCGTTCACAGGCTTTAGGCTTGTTTCAGGCAATGCAAAGACAGCAGGCAAATGCAACTTTTGAAGAAGTTTCTATTAATGACTTGCCTATTATTTCCTTAATTAAAGCGCTTTTCTCTTCAAAAAATTCTCTACTTCAGCAAGCACCCGATTTCATATTTGGTGTCGGGAGCCATACGCACTTTCGTGTCTGGTTGCTGGGTAAAATTTTTAAAAAGGCGAAGACTGTTATTTTAATGAAGCCAAATTTACCTATTGCTTGGTTTGACTATGCTGTGATTCCAGAGCATGACGGTATTCTTTCAAATGAGCGCGTTATTGTTACGCGTGGAGCATTGAATCCAATTCGTAATGAAAACCGACATCAGGCAGGCAGAATTTTAATTGCATTGGGTGGTTCATCTAAACGACATCAGTGGAACCATGAAAAAGTATTATTAAGTGTCCAAAAAATTGTTGAGTGTAATTCAAATTCTGAGATTATCCTGACCACCTCACGTCGTACTCCTGTAAGTTTCATTGATATTTTAAAACAACAAAGCTTTGCTAAGTGTTTGCAGATATGTCCGGTTGAGCAAACTCCTCAAGGCTGGATTTTTGAGGAAATGCAAAAGGCAGAAGCTGTGTGGGTAACCGAAGATAGTGTTTCTATGATTTATGAGGCACTTACTGCAGGTTGCCGAGTCGGTGTGATTGCAATGGACAGACTCAAACAAGATCGTATTACCAATTCGGTTGATATACTGCTAGAGAAAAAGTTAATAGCAAATGTGTTTGATATAAATTTGCTTCCTGAAGGACAGGTCCTGCAGGAAGCGGATCGGGTCGTTTATCAGCTCACTAAATGACATTGGCTGTCATCGTGACCTTTATCATAGTTGACTGTTTCTGATGTTGCTAAAATTTCTCTTGGGTATGTTTTGTATTTCGAATTAAATAACGATCTCTCTTGAGAAATGTTTTTACAGTGAATACCTCTCATATCTAAGAGTGTAGGTAATATATTAATTGAGCTAATAGCACTACTTTGTTCTTTAGAAAGAGTACTCGCCATTTCTGGATGATGTTGCTTCCATGAGTTTGAGCTCCACATAATTAAAGGGACATCAAAATTATTTTTCATGTCTAAATGCAGTGAACTATTTTCTTTACATTCTCCAAGATTAAGACCATGGTCAGATGTGTAAATTAAATTGGCGTCCACATTGGTTGCTTTTAATTTTTGAATAACTTCATTGAGCAGATAGTCTGTATAAAGTACCGTATTGTCATAGGTATCTTTAAATTTATTAAATTGTGGTGGATAGCGTTTTGCAAAATCTGCATGTGAACCATAAAGATGTAACACGATGAATTTATGATGTGTTTTTTCTGCCAATGCTCGATCAAATGATTTGAGTAGCTCCTCATCATAATGAGTTTCTAGTGAGGCTGAATATGAATGTTGCGTCAAAAATTGGGTTTCTTGAGCAGAAGAGGCATACGCTGAAACAAGAGAATCATATTCTCCATATTGGGATTGTGCGCTAAACCAGTAAGTTTTGTAACCTGCTGCATTGAAAGCATTCACAATAGAAGGGCTTAAATTATCAGTCCCGTTTAACTTTCCTGTTAATAAGGTCGGTACAGACTTACTGGTCATATAAGAACCTGAAATCGTATTATTAAATAACCATAAATCTTTCTTATATTTTTCTAGATAAGGCGTTGTATTATTTTTGGTATAGCCAAACAAACTTAAACGGTCGCGTCGAGCACTTTCCCCAATAACTAGTACTGTAATGGTAGGGCGAGTTTCCTTAACTTGTGTACATTCAATTTCGTTTTGTGTGGCTATGAAGTCTTTTACTCGATTTACTTCAAGACTCGCTGCTGGTAAACCAAGAAGTAAATTTAAGGGGTAAGATTGTTTAAAATGGCGATATACATTTAGAAACCCTTGCTGATGATCAGGTGCTTTAAGGTAGCGTTGAATTGGCGAAAAAATAAGACATAAGGCTAAAATACGTAGCCATATTGGAGTGCTTAGTCTTTGATTTGGAATGAAATAATAAAATAAAATCAAAGGAATGATGTAAGCAATAATCAAACCAATTGCTAAAGGAAGATCTAATGTCGATAAATAAACTTTGCCTTCAGTTGTAGAGCTACCTAAAATTGTGAGCCACACTGAAATTTCAGTTGGGGCGTTATAGGTAATTTCATAGTACAGTGCAAAAGGGCTTAAAAGATAAATAGGCAAACTAAGCCAGAAAAAACGGCGGTAATGATAAATTAAAAAAACGAAAAAAATAAGCGGATATAAAGCTTTGAAAAAACCATCACTGGAAATAATGCATGATGGAACAAGCAGCATAAAGCAATAAATAAAGAACCATAACTTTCCTGTTTTGAATCGAAAAATCACGCCAAGCTGTTCCAAGTGTAAAAGCGCGATATCATCCTATATTTTGATAACACGGTCTACATAAATTAAGGCATGATATAATATTTTAGTTCATCTCCAGAATTGATGGAATTATAGAGTTTAGAATGAAAATATTGCATATCGCAAATTTTGGCTTTAATAAACAAGGCGCGCATTTTTACTGTACAGACCGTAAAATTTCTGCCGGATTAATTGAAAATGGCCATTTCGTTTATGATTTTAGTTTTCGTGATATGGCACGAATGGGGACGATTTTTAAAACAAAAAAATTGGGTGCCAATTGGGCCAACAAAGAAGTATTAAAAGTCGTCAATAACATTGAACCCGATTTGGTGCTCATTGGACATAGTGACTTGATGAGTCCAGATGTTCTAAGACAAATTAAAGAATCTTATCCAAATACTAAAATTGCATTTTGGTATGTTGATCCGCTTTATTTAGAGAGCAAACTTGGCTTTGTAAAAGCATTCTCCCCGTATTTAGACGCTATCTTTTGTACGACGGGTGGTGAGTATTTACAGAAGTTAAAGCAGCCTCATTTAAGCGTAGCCTATCTGCCTAATGTGGGTCATCGTAACGTTGAAACACTACAGCAATTTTCAAACTCTAAGACTGACAAGACATTTATTTTCTGTGGTGTGGTCTATAAAGAACCTGAACGTGAAAAATTCTTAAAAGATTTGGCAGATGCCCTGCAACAAGGTCATGTAAACTATCAATATTATGGTTGTTTTGAGCAACCAGGTGTTTACGGTAAAGCTTATTATAAGGTTCTTTCTGAAACAAAAATGGGACTTAATTACTCACGTCGTAATGATGTAACCTTGTATAGTTCTGACCGTATTGTACAGTTGACTGGTAATGGTTTACTCACCTTTAGTCCAAGAATTCCAGGTTTTGAGAAACTCTACACTGAGCAGGAAGTGGTTTACTTTGATGATCAGTTTGATTTGGCTAAGAAGATCCAATTCTTTGATCAAAATCCAGAGCAGGCTGAAAAAATAGCGAAAGAGGGCTGGGAGAAAACGCGTAAATCTTTCAATGCTAAACGTATCACTCAATTTATGGTTGAGGTGACATTTAAGCAGCCCCTTTCAGAAAATTATGAATGGTCACATGAGGTTTATGCATGATGTGGTTTTTGTACGTTGCGGTAGGCCTATTAATACTTGCTGTACTGTTATATGTGCTGGGTAATTATACATTCTGGCTTCCGTTCCGTTCGAACAAACTACCACGCATAGTGATGTTGCATCAGGTTACCCCTAAGGATGCTGCCTCTGGTATGAACATGCCCCCTGAAAAGTTTGAACAACTCTTACAGTTGTTGACGCGTAAAGGGGTTATCTTCTGCTTTGTTTCTGAGCTTGAACAATATCGGAATCAAAAGAATGTGGTTGCTTTAAGTTTTGACGATGGCTTTATGGATAACTATCTTTATGCCTATCCATTACTTAAAAAATATAATGCAAAGGCAACCATTTATTTGGCAACGCAAATTGAAGGTATTGAAAAGCTCACTCACGATCAAATCCATGAAATGGCGAACTCTGGTTTGATTGAGTTCGGTGCGCATACTCAACATCATGTGAACTTGCTTAAGCTTGATGACCAAACGGCTTACAATGAGATGCTTCAGTCTAAGCGTGATGTTGAAGCATTAGTTGGAAAATGCCCTAGTTTTGCTTATCCATTTGGTCGTTTTAATGAAAAGCACCAGAAAATGGCCCAAGATATTGGCTTTAAAAATGCAGTATCGACTCGTAAAAAAATCGAAGCGTATGAAGCAGATAACCAATTTAATATTCCACGTGTCAGCACGCATGGTGCCATGAATGCTTTACAGATGCGTATCGCCCTTGCTAAAGGACGTTATAAGTTATGAATAAAATTCCATGTAGTGTTTATATTGTCACTTTAAACTGTGGTGCTTGGTTAGAGCGAACTTTGCAAAGTGTCAGTGAGTTTGATGAAGTTATTATTTTAGACTCAGGTAGTACTGATAATACTTATGAAATTGCAAAGCGCTTTGAAAATACCCAAATTTCTCATCAAGACTGGCAGGGTTATGCTGGGCAAAAAAGTTTGGCCTTAGCAAAATGCCGAAATGATTGGGTACTCAATTTAGATGGCGACGAAGTCTTATCTAATGAATTAAAACAAGAGATTGTTGAGACTATTCAGCAGAACAAGCTTGATGCATTAATCACTCCAATTAATGATGTTTTTTTAGGTGTTCCCAACAGCAAACATACTAAAAAACATGCAAAGGTGCGTTTTTTTCGTAAGTCTAAAGGGCATTACGACCTTGCCAATAAGGTCCATGAAAATGTGATTGTAGAAGGTGAATCTCAGCGTGCTCAACATGATATCTATCATTATGGCGAGTCGAGCATTTTCGTTAAAGTCGAAAAAAATAATCAATATTCCAACCTCAAAGCACTAGAGAAATACCAAAAAGGAAAGTCTCCAAGCGTTGCAAAATTGGTTTTGGTAATGCCAGTGACTTTCATGAAGTCTTATTTTATTCGCCGTAGTTTCTTAAATGGTTGGCGTGGTTTCGTAAATAGTATGATTAACGCGTTTTATGCTTTTCTAAAAGAAGCCAAACTATTTGAACAGACCATGAATAAAGATAAAAAATAAGTAGGCAAGCTATGAAAATTGTTCAGGTATTGGCAACTAGTGGTGGAGTTGGTGGTTTAGAGCAGCACACTTTTAACCTTGTTAATGAGCTCGCTTTAAATCATGAAGTACATGTGATTGCACATCCTTGCTATCTAGACAAGTTTAGCCAACAAGTACATTTTCATGCGGTTGATTTTGCACGTAGCCGTTGGAATATTTTTTTACTCTGGCAACTTAAAAATCTTATCCAGCAAATTCAACCTGCTATTGTTCATGCACAAGCAGGAAAGGCGGCTGAACTGATTGCCCGAATTAAGCCATTTTTATCTGGCCCAAAATTTGTGACAACAGTACATGGTACTAAAAAGAATAAGTCTGCTTATTTAGCGGGTGATGCTGTTATTGCGGTGAGCCAAGCACTCACGCAAGGCATTCCAGAGTCTAAAGCCCATGTGGTTTACAACGGGGTCTATCCTCAACCCGTACTTACAGTTGAAAATAAAGAAAAGTTACTTCAATCGATTCAAAAAGATTTTGCTGAGCTAGATGCAAGCAAAAAAGTTGTTATGTGTATTGGACGTCTAGAGCCAGTAAAAAATATCAGTTTACTGATTGAGTCGATGCAACAGATTGATGCCAATTTATGGATTATTGGTGATGGTTCACTTCGAGTAAGTTTAGAAAAACAAGTCAGTGAATTAAACATGCAAGATCGGGTCGCTTTTCTTGGCTTTAGAACTGATGCACGTGATCTGGTGCAATTAGCAGATATCGTGGTTTTGTCATCAGATCGTGAAGGTTTTCCACTTGTTATGGTCGAAGCTTTACGGGCTGACAAAGCAATGGCTTCAACCAAAGTAAACGGTGTGATTGAGTGGCTGCCAGAGCAATATCTGGCAGAAATTGGAGATGCACAAGGTTTAGCAAAAGCGATTAAATGTGCGCTTCAACCTGAAGCTCAAAACGACTTCAGCCCACTATATGCAAAGGCCAAGGCTGAACTGACTGTACCAGCCATGGCTGAGCAGACGCTTAATATTTATAAAGGCCTGCTGAAAACTTAATTATTTTTTGGTGTAAGGCGGATGGCATCAAGTACCACGAAATTATCTTCGACATTAATAGTATGGCAACCGTCATCTGCTTGATTCCAGTCTGGTAAAACCACTTCTAGTAATTTTTCTTCATACGCTGTCGGGCTCAGTTGAGTAATCGCCTTTAATTCGATATTGCCTCCATAACGTTTTAAAGAATCTTGGCTTGGTCGAACCATTTGTCCTTTATAAATAAAAGGTTTCCCCGCCATACGGAACTGCTGACTGCCTCGGCATACTGGGTTCATTGGGTGCTCTTGCCAGTTAGGATTTAAAATATCTTCGGTAAAAAATAAATCTAAACGGTCACCGAATTTCTTACAATCACGACGCGTTGAGGTAAAAAGATACCATAAGCCTTCATGGTAAAAAGGAGTGCTGTCAACTGCTTCAATATTCTCTAAAAGATTAGAATGCTTTTCCCATTTCAACGGGAAATCAGTACATTTCCAAAGCTCAATAGTTTTGTTGGCAGAAGATTCAGGAACCATGTACCAAGTACTATTTATTTTAAATACGCAAGGATAAGAAAGGTGATAGTCGAGCTTTAGGATTGTCTCTGGTGGCGTGTAGGTGCCATCTTTAAAGACTTCTAAAACAGAAAGAAAGCCTACAGGATGTTCATCATCAACTTCTTCAAAGAAAATGAAATGACGATCATTTTCATAAGCATAAAAGCTATCTGCAAATGTAAATTTTCTAGGTGAGTGGATTTCAAAGAGTGAATCTAATTGTTCAAGTGTTGTAAAGGGTTGGTCTAACCAGCCAAAACGCATATACCAATGAGAGTCAAAAGTTTTTGCTTTTTTTGCTTGTTGGTACTTGTACCATTTTTTTTGGATTGAACGAATCATGACAATACAAGAAAATAAAAAAGATATATTAACTCTATTTTACATTAGATATGATACTCGCTGTTTAAAAGGGGAATAGCTTAATGAAGATTTATGTTGTAACTATTGAAGATGAAAAATCACTTCGTTTAAGTAAGTTCCTCGGCCAAAATTTTTTTGAGCAAGGAGCCTTACCTATCACAAAAATAGGAATCAAGGGTGGGGAACTTTCAGCAAAAGAATATTTCGAAAAAGCTGTTAAAGGACGTTCAAAACCATTAACTCCAGCAGAATTGGGTTGTACCTTATCTCATCTTTCAGCTTTAGAAAATTTCTTGGAAACCAATGAGGAACTTGCCCTAATTTTTGAAGATGATGCTATTTTATCTAGTGAGTTAAATTTTAAAGATTTAGAAAAAGAGCTAAAAAATTTTAATTTACCTAAAAATATTCTATTCAGTCTGGGGGGGATACAGATGAAAGAAAGTTTAAAGGTAAGGGGTGTCTTAAAAAATAATAAATTATTTAATAAAGACGTATTGGAAGTACATCCACACTTTTATAACCGGGTAAACTATGCTGTTGCTTATGTAGTTGATCGTGAAATGGCAAAAAATTTAATTGCTTATCATTACTTGATTAGAAAAGCAGATGACTGGAGTTATCTATTTGACTTTAATGGAAGTTCACATATTTTTATGACATATTTGGTAGATCATCCTGTTATTAATTTAGGAGAAAAAGATACACAAATAAGTGCGATTGAAGGTGAGCGTGCTAAGTCTTCTGATTTACCTAAAAGTCGTTATGGTATATCTTTAAATTATAATTTTGCGAAATTAAAATATAAAAAATATCCTTTTAATGAATAAATTAGTTGTAAAAGAGATAATTTGATTACCTCTTTTTTTTAAATAGAAAAATAAATTTAAAAATCTAAAAAAGAGTTATTTTTAAATTTATTTTTAAGTACGTATGGTGTCAAAAGGGCACGGTCAGATCCAATTAATTTAATTAAATAAGGCATCTGATCTGGTCGCTCTTTTAAGACTAAAGCTTCAATGAAATAAATATTACATTTCAAATCAATGTTTTGATATAGAAAAGCATTTTTGTCACAATTAATTAGTGAAATACTATTGGGTATTTCTCGTAAGACTTTTTGACAAGCTACATAGGCAACTAGATATTCAAGTAAACCAATATTTTGAAAATATTCCGAATAATTTGGCTTTGTATTTCTTATTTCAGAAATATAGTTTTTAACCCCAAGTTTTAAAGCATATGATAATTCATCTAACCATTTTTTAAAGAAAATATTTCCTTTTTCTGAAGCAAGTAACCAGTTCTCTATAACTGGATAATCTTTTACAGTCGTATTCTCAGCTCTATAATAAGCAAAAGCAGAAGTTTTATTTTTTTTACAAGTATCTAAAATCCATTGAAGATTACTATAGATTATAATACTTGCATCCAACCATATGCCTCCATAATAATAAAGGAGATAAAATCTCAATAAATCTGATTTTTGTTGAGGAGTTAAGTTTTTATAAACTGAAAAGTCAAAATCACAAAACTCTGTTATATTTTTAGAGTTCAAAATATTAATTTGATATTCAGGATTTAATTTCTTTACTTGATTAAAGCATCTTTCCACAAGCTCAGGTACTTCTGAGTCCCAATACATCCAAATTATTTTTGGTATGATAATTTCAGATTTATCTAAAGAATTTAAAATAATTGGATCTGCAAAGTTTTCAGAATTAAGATTTTTAAATCTTATATCTTTGTAGTATCTTAAATTAAATGCTAAAAAACGAAAAAATTTTCTTGTAGATTTTCGTAAGCCCATAACAACCTCAAATGATAAATAATTTTTTATTTATCCGCATTTCCTTTCAGCACCATATAAATGAGTGCTACAAAAATAAGTAATGCACCTGCGAGGCTGCTTACACAGAAATAAAGAATGCGTTGGTTGGTCGTTAAATTAAATAGTTCATGTGAAAGGATATAGCGCATGAAAAACCATTGCGCAAGAGAGAATACAATCACGACTAAAGCATGTCGACGAACGTCAGGACGCATTGCCATAATCAATTACCATGCGGGAGAAGAGAGCAGCTATTATGCCATTTGCCCACTGTCACCTCAATAGACTATGAATTAACGAAATTGTTTAGAAATAATAAAAATATGAAGGAATTGTGAACTTTAATTAACATTAATAAATAGTAATATCCCTCTTATTTGCTAAAACTTTCATTATCTTGTTGAATTTAGCTTAGGGGAGAATAATGCAGCCTATTGATTTTGTAATGATTTGGGTCGACTCAACTGATACTAAATGGCAGCAAGATTATAAATATTATAAATCTAAAGAAGCAAATACACAGGTGACTGAGGTCATTGATGAATGCCGTTATCGTGATTGGGATAATCTTCAATATTGGTTTAGATCTGTTGAAAAATTCTGTCCTTGGGTACGAAAAATTCATCTAGTAACTTGTGGTCATTTTCCAGAATTTTTAGTACAAAATCATCCAAAATTAAACTTGGTGACCCATGATCAAATTATAAATCCAGACTATTTACCTACTTTTAACTCTCATGCTATCGAAATTAATATTCATAAAATAGAAGGTCTTACAGAGCACTTTGTCTATTTTAATGATGATACTTTTATTAATAGCCCCCTAGAACCTGAGTTTTTCTTTAGAAATGGTCTACCTTGCGATGGAGTTAGACTACAGCCTTTAATGGTAGTGGGAGAAGAGAACTTTTTAGGTGCTGTTGCTTTGACCGATGTTGCGATTATTAATAAATATTTTGATAAGAGAAAATTATTTCGAAAAAATCCTTACGCACTTTTTAATCATCGTTATTCAATCAGTAATAATTGGGGTAACTTTTTAAGTTTATATAATCGAAAATTCTCAAGTTTTTATAGTAATCATTTACCTCAACCATTTTTGAAATCGATATTTGAAGAGGTTTGGGAAAAAGAAGAAAACTACTTAAAGGAAGTATCAAGTCATCGATTTAGACAGCCTTTAGATGTTAATCAGTACTTGTTCAGATTGTGGCAGTTATGTTCTGCTCGTTTTTGCCCCGTAAATATATTTGAGCGTGGTCAAAATTTTAATTTAAGAATCCAAAATCTTCCTGAAATTAATCATGTTATTAAAAATGAGCACCTTCCACAGATTTGTTTAAATGATGATGAGCAAGTGGTTGATTTTGAAAAACTAAAAAAAGAAATTATTCAGATTTTTGAACAAAAATTTAATACAGTTTCGAGTTTTGAAAAAGAAATATCTCATTAAAAATTATTTATTAAAAAACCCTGCATAAGCAGGGTTTTTTAATTTCACAATCTAATAATTATTTAGATTCTTCAGCTTTTGGCTTTTCACGTAAGCGGATGCCCAAGTCACGAAGCTGGTTTGCTTCAACAGGAGCAGGTGCTTGAGTAAGTGGACATTCAGCAGTTTTCGTTTTAGGGAATGCAATAACGTCACGAATTGAAGTCGCGCCAGTCATAAGCATTACTAAACGGTCAAGACCAAATGCCAAACCACCGTGAGGAGGGGCGCCATAACGAAGTGCGTTAAGCAAGAAGCTGAATTTCTCTTCTGCTTCTTCATCAGAAATACCAAGCGCTTCAAAAATCGCTTTTTGCATTTCTAATGTGTAAATACGAAGAGAACCGCCACCAACTTCAGTACCGTTCAATACCATGTCATAAGCAACAGAAAGTGCTTCGCCTGGATTGCTCTTCACATCTTCTACGCTAGATTTAGGTAGTGTGAATGGATGGTGAACAGAAGTCCATTTGCCATCGTCAGTTTCTTCAAACATTGGGAAGTCAACAACCCAAAGTGGAGCCCACTCACAAGTTGCAAGGTTCAAGTCATGACCGATCTTGACACGAAGTGCACCCATAGCATCGTTTACAACTTTGGCTTTATCAGCACCGAAGAATACGATATCGCCATTCTCTGCACCAACACGCTCAAGTAACTTCATTACGATTGGTTCAATGAATTTAACGATAGGAGATTGAAGACCTTCAATTCCTTTTTCGATTTCATTGACTTTGATATACGCCAAACCTTTCGCACCGTAGATGCCAACAAATTTAGTGTATTCATCAATTTGGCTACGAGTTAATGAACCTGCACCTGGTACGCGAAGTGCTGCAATACGGCCTTTAGGGTCTTTTGCAGGACCAGCAAATACTTTGAACTCAACTTCTTGCATTAAATCTGCAACGTCAACGAGTTTCAATGGAATACGCAAATCTGGTTTATCAGATGCATAGTCACGCATCGCTTCGCTATATGGCATGCGGCGGAATTTTTCAAATTTTACGCCAAGCAAGTCATTAAATAGTTTAACAGTCATGCCTTCCATCAAATCCATGATTTCATCGTCATTTAAGAACGATGTTTCAATGTCGATTTGAGTGAATTCTGGCTGACGGTCAGCACGTAAGTCTTCATCACGGAAACATTTCGCGATTTGGTAGTAACGATCGATACCACCAACCATCAATAATTGTTTAAACAATTGAGGTGATTGTGGAAGTGCGTAGAAGCTACCATTTTGTACGCGACTTGGTACTAAATAGTCACGTGCACCTTCAGGTGTTGCACGAGTTAAAATCGGAGTTTCAACGTCTAAGAAACCGTGATCATCTAAATAGTTACGGATCAAGTTAGTTACTTTAGAACGGAAACGTAAACGCTCTAACATTTCAGGACGGCGAATGTCCAAGAAACGATATTTTAAACGGTGTTCTTCTGACACGTTAATCGTGTCATCATTTAATGGGAATGGAGGAGTTTCAGAAGCAGCAAGAACTTCGATTTCTTTGCCTAAAACTTCGATTTGACCACTCACCATATTTGGGTTTTCAGTACCTTCATAACGGCGACGAACACGACCTGTAATTTTTAATACATATTCAGAACGTGCTTTATCTGCAGTTGCAAATGCTTCTGGAGTATCTGGGTCAATAACCACTTGAACGAGACCATCACGGTCACGCATATCAAGGAAAATAACACCGCCATGGTCACGGCGACGATGTACCCAACCGCATAATGTAACGGTTTGGTCGATTTGGGCTTCAGTTAAAGAGCCACAGTAATGAGTTCGCATCATGATGAAGATTATCCAAACTATATTGGCTGAAAGGACGGATGCGTAAACCGCGCACCGTCAAAAAAGTAAGTTTTCGATTATGCCCTGTTGAATGGCATGCCACAAGAACTAGATCAAAAAACAGCTATAATTTAGCTAAAAATGAGCAATTTGGCAGCAAGTTTACCGATTAGCCCATTCTTTGTTGTCGATCTAAAAACAAGAATAATAAGCACCCTAAACTAAAAGTACTTAACCAACCTTGCATAAACTCATTAATAGATCGGCCTGTAAAGTAATAGGTGTCGGTATGCCAAACCTCATGAGGAATGTAACGGGCATAATCCCAAAGTGAAAATAAGCCCAAAAGGGTAGATAAAATAAACAGAGACCATGCAAAAATTTTAATTTTATGACTTATTTTCCAGTGCTGTTTATGTTTTTGATAGTAATGAATACTCATCCAGCCTAAAAAAGGTAATGCTAGAGCAGAAGAACCGAGTTGAAGTAGTCGATGCAAAGGATAGGGACGACCAAAGAAATGAACCGTTTGGGATAAAAAATCTTGGAAGATAAAAGTTCGAAAGTCAGAATGAGTAAGACCATCCCAAATGAGATGAGTGGCAATACCGATAATGAGTGCAAATATAATTCCAATTAAAAAGTAGATAAAACGTTTAAAAGAGTCTAATTTCAAATCATGCTGAATACCAAAAAAACGGTAAACCACAGGTCGATAAAGTAAATACCAAATGACGCAAAACAATAAACCTAATGCAAGGTTTGGGTAAAGCAAACCCTTCCATTGATGAGTCAGCATACCTGACTGAACTGTAAATAAGCGGTAAAGGTCAGGTGTCATGCTGCCAATAGCTAGGGCGGCAACAGGCAAAGTGTTTCGGCTTAGTTTAGCAATCGGTGGAGCAAGAACAGCATGAGAGATTGTAAAAGGCATTGGAAAACGAAGCTTCTCACATCATCAAAACAACGAGTCTAACGAAACATGCCTTTGGTTAATGTTTTTTATTGCAAAACATTTGGAATGTTATAATATAACGTAAAAAATATGGGGCATTGACTATGCAGCTCAAAACACAGCTTTTTGTTCTCTCATTATTATCACTTTCTATTCAGCAAGTGATGGCAGCGGATGACACAAATACTAAGGAAGAGAAACCTGCCGAATTGGCAACAATTACGGTTAAAGCAGAACCCACAGCACCAGCCAATAATACGTCTTTAGCAGAAGGTGCAACGAGTATTGGTAATGCCTTAAATGGTCAGGCAGGGGTTTATTCAGCTCAATATACAGGAGGGGCGAGCCGCCCTGTCATTCGTGGTCAAGACGGTACACGTGTCAAGATCGTACAAAACGGTGGCGATGTAATGGATGTTTCATCTGTATCGCCAGACCATGCCGTTACGGTTGATCCAAACTCTGCCCAAGATATTCAGATATTAAATGGTGCTGAAGCATTATTATATGGTGCAGGCTCTGTGGGGGGACTGGTAAATGTTGTTGATGAAAAAATTCCAACCAGCATGCCAGACAAGGGCTATCAAGGAAAAGCCGGTGTCCGCTACAACTCAGGTAGTGATGAGCTACTATATTCAGGGCAAGCGACAGTCGGTTTAGGGGACCATGTTGCGCTACGTGTCGGTGGTTTAAAGCGCGATGCGAATGACTATATTTTGCCTAGAGATTTACAAACAGACGAGCGTCGTCAGGATAGCACTTTTGCCGACTCTAAAAATTATAATGCTGGATTATCTTGGATTGGGGATCGTGGTTTTATCGGTGCTTCATTTAGCCAGCGTCATGATCAATATGGTATTCCTGCCGATAATGAGCTTTTTGGTTCATGTGAACGTGATGGCTTGCACCTTGTGTGTGGAACTGACGACCCATCAACCGATCATGAGCATGAGCACGAACATGATGCCTCATGGATTAATCTCAAAGAAAAGCGTTACGATTTAAAAGGTGAGTTAAGAGACCCGTTTGCAGGTTTTGCTAAAGTTGCAGCGCAAGCAAGCTATACCGATTATCAACATGAAGAAATGCATAATACTGATGTCGGAACAACTTTTAAAAGCAAAGGGATTGATAGCCGAGTTACATTAGAAAATAATGCTTGGGCGGGTTGGACAGGACAAATTGGCGCGCAATATACCCAACAAAAACTGAATATTGTTGGTGATGAGTCGATTATGGATCCAAGCAAAACCCAACGTTATAGCGTATTTGGTTTGCAACAAAAACAAATCAATAACGTCAATCTTGCAGTTTCTTCGCGTATTGATCATCAAACTATCGACATTGAGTCAGATCAAAAGAATTACACGGGTACTGGATATTCGGTTGCTGGCACAGCAAGCTGGGAATTTATTCCGCAATACAAATTGTCCCTCACAACATCACACCAAGAACGTTTGCCATTTGCTCAAGAGTTGTATTCGGACGGTGTGCATATGGCGACCAATACTTATGAGTTGGGTAATGATGACCTGAAGAAAGAGCGCTCAAATAATGTTGAGTTAGGTTTGCACTTTAATAATGATCTTTTGAAATACAACGTAAGCGTGTTCCATAACCGTTTTGATAATTTCATTTATGCTAATACATTGGATGATTTCCAAGGCTTCCGTCTTATTCAATATAGTCAAGATGCAGCTAAGTTCTATGGTGTCGATGCTGACCTAAGCTACCAAATTTCACCTGTATATAATTTAGGGCTATTTGGTGATTATGTTCGCGGCAAAATTGATAATGAAAATGCACCACGTATTCCGGGTGGGCGTTTAGGTACTAAAGTTAAAGCAGATTTTGGTGATGGATGGGATGGTTCTGCCGAGTATTATCATGTATTCAAACAAGATGATATTGCTAATTATGAAACCAAAGGTCAGAGCTATAACATGCTGAATTTAGGCGTTGGTTATAACGGCAAATATAGCAACATTGGTGATTACCGAGTGTTCTTGAATGCCAACAACTTGCTTGATAGCCGAATTTATCAACATGAGTCTTTCCTTGCAAATGTTCCACAAGTCGGGCGTAATTTTACTGTCGGTGTAAACTTTAGTTTCTAAGGCCTAACACGAAACTAAACTTGAAAAATCAAGCTAAAAGACCTAATTTGGAATGATCAAGTTAGGTCTTTTTTATGCGTATTTTTCAGCGAATTCATCAAAAAATAAATTGGTCAGGGCGTCGTTATATGGCGGTATTACTTTGCGTTGTTGCTATTGCATATATTGCATCGGCAATTTACCACACAGTAAAACCATTACCACAGGGCATTAACTTTAGTGGCAAGCTTAGACATGCCGATGTCAAATTTTTAGCAGATAAAACTTATCTGGATGCCAATGGTCAACAGAAGCTTGATCAACATATTTTTGATGAAATTTTAAAAATGATTGATGAGGCAAAGACTACGATAGTGGTCGATATGTTTTTATTTAATTCAGAGGTGGGTGACTCAAAAATAAAGCAAAGACCATTGATGCAGGAACTTACTAATGCGTTGATTAGTAAAAAAAGACAAAACCGTCAAATCCAGATTGTATTAATTACTGACCCGATTAACTCAGTTTATGGCGGTTTAAGTCCGGAGCATTATCGGCAATTACGACAAGCCGGTGTTGATGTTATCGAAACGAATCTGGCACCTTTACGTGCTTCAAATCCACTTTGGTCTGGTTTTTGGTATATTTGTTGCCAAAATATCGGAAATAATCCAGACAAAGGTTGGTTACCCAATCCTTTTGGTAATGAAAAAATTACATTACGCAGTTATCTGAACCTATTTAATTTTAAAGCGAATCACCGTAAAACCTTGGTTGTTGATACTGACGCTGGTTGGAAATCATTGGTCACTTCAGCAAATCCACACGATGGTAGTTCGAGACACTCTAATGTGGCGTTGATTGTAACAGGAGCCACAGCTACTGATATTCTTCAAACAGAAGCTGCTGTTGCGCAGATGTCTGGAAGTAGCTCACCATCACTCATTTTAGGTGACTTCGAAAAAGATATAACCAAGCCTCAGGTTCAAGTGTTAACTGAGGGCGCAATCTATGAATCTGTACTGAAACTAATTAATTCGGCTAAACCCAAAGAACATCTCGATCTAAGTATGTTCTATTTATCTGAACGCAAGATTATTCAAGCTCTAAAAAATGCACAAGCACGAGGGGTTATGGTTCGGGTTCTGCTTGATCCAAATAAAGATGCATTTGGAAGACAAAAGAATGGTATTCCAAACCGTCAGGTTGCTTCAGAGTTACATGCCGTAGGTATTCCAATTCGCTGGTGTGACACGCATGGTGAACAGAACCATAGCAAAATGATTGTGAAATATAACGACCAGCAAGCTGAGTTGATTGTAGGTTCTGCCAATTTCACTGCTCGTAATTTAAAAAATTACAACCTTGAAACGGATATGTTGGTTATAGGCAAAGTTCAAGATCAAGTTTTTAAAGATGCTCAGGATTACTTCAATACTTCTTGGTCAAATCTACAAGGTAGACAGATGAGCGTCGATTATGCGAAGTATGCAGACGAGTCTAAAGTGAAGTATTGGATTTATCGCTTTATGGAATGGTCAGGGTTATCGACTTTTTAATCACTACCTTTGGAGTTTTCCAAAAAAATGGCTTGTGCCTAGAGTCATCCACAACCTGAGCGAGGGAAAGCAAACATCGTTTGCTTCGAGCGCAAGACAAACAAAGTGCGTAGTTCAAACTCAAGCATAGCTTTCGCCTTGCGGTACGGCAAAGATTATTAATCTTTGCTATTCGCACCTCAGGTTTTGTGGATGACAAATGCTTTTGGTTACTTTGGGCGAAACCAAAGTAACGAATTAGCTACTACAAGTAAAACTTAAAGCGGTAAGACCCCGTCGTGCTAATTAAAAATAGAGAATAAAACTTGGAATATTTTAAGGTGCTGGCGGAATCAATTGATCCAAAGCCTTATCATCTAACTTTTCTATTTCACTCAAATCAGTCTTAATCTTCCACTGCGATTCATCATCTACCGGATTAGGTAAACGTGCTTCAAGCCAATCACATACGGCATCAGGGTTAAACTCAGGATGATTACATTGAATAATCCATGACAAAAAGTCTTTTGCTTCGCCATTCATATAAGGCGGTGGTGACACTGGAAAAAATAACGTAGGTAGACGTTCATTCGTCGATAGATAGTTTAAAACATGGCCGAGTTCTTGCACGGTTTGCCATGCAAGTGGGTGTTCTACATCAATACTGAACTTAAACCACCAAGCGTGTTCGCCATCTGCTCCATGCGCCATAATACGGGCTTCTTGTACACTTGGAACTTTGCAGAAAAATTGATGAAGACGTTCAAAACTGATTTCAGACACAGCAATTGACCTAGCTTAGAAAATGCTAATGGTAGCACAGATACAGATTCTTCATATTTTCTTTATAGTCATTACAAACAATATCAATCAAGCCTGTTTTATTCATGGTTTCTCCTTGACTCTCTTTTAATCTAGCTCTATATCAAGACAAAAGGGATGCACCATGAAAAAGCCAATCGTTCTTGTACTTTCAACTTTAATGTTGGGTATGTCTGCTACTGCGATGGCGGATTCAAATAATCGCTGGGATAACTATCACGGTAAAGACTATCGACATTATGAACAACGCTACGATCATCGTTATGATCGACGCGATGACCATAGACCACCGGTTTGGTCAAATGCAAACCGTGGCCATGAATATGTTGTGTTCAAGCGAGGGGAGCGTATTCCTGTAGAATACCGTGATAACCGTTATTTTGTTTCGGACTGGCGTGCCCATCGTTTATATGAGCCACCACGTGGATATCACTGGGTGAAAACACCGAATCAATATTTATTAGTTGATTCACATCACCAAGTTTATCGTGTGCGTTAAAACTAAAATATAAAAATGAAAAGGCCTCAATATTGAGGCCTTTTTTATGCTAATTCGTCATCTTGTGGTTGAGGAGTTTTTAAAGAGTTGGGTGTTTTTGAATGCTTTTCTTTCATTACAGATGGGTAGTGCCAAGAAGCAAAACGAACCACTAAAATTGAAATCGCTAAAATTAAAATTGAACCAGTAATAATCACTTGATCGATATCTGCTTTATGGTCATGTTGAATATCTGAAATCAGTAAACGCGTTAAGGCTGTAATCGCCACATAAATAAGAAAACGTACAGGCATATGATTGGTTTTAAAATAAATACCGACCATTGCGCCGAGTTCCAGATAAATAAATAACAATAAGATGTCATCGATTGAAGCATACTTTTTGACAGTTAAAATTTCATAAACTGTATGTGCTGCTGACCATGCCACCATACAACCGATAATGAATAAAGCCAAATAATGAAAAGCTTCAACGGCATAGTGACCAAACCGGTCGAGCGTTCTTTCAAACTTTTTCGGATCAGGCATAGTAAAATCTTTTTAATATGAGTATGCCTAGAAAATAAACAAATTTTATGCCAATAGAAATAGTAAATACAAAATAAAAAACGCCTGATTACTCAGGCGTTTTTTATAAAAATCTTAATTATGCTTGGTTTGTAAAGTAGTCTTCACTAAAGCCCATAATTAAGTCTGAACCAGCTTTGATTTTAGCAATACGTGCATCAATATCTGGCAAGATACGTTCAACAAAGTATTGAGCTAAAGCAAGTTTGTTTTGGTAGAAATCACCAGATTTATCTTTAGCAGCAGCTGCAATTTTTGCAAACATATAAGAGAAGCTGAGTAAGCCAACTGCATGTAAGTAATCAACAGCAGCAGCATTTGGGAAATCTACATTTTCAGCAGCTTGTTCAATAATAAACTGAGTGATTGCTTCAATTTCAGTTGCAGCATCTAAAGTTGCATCTTTAATGAAGTTCAAATCGGTGTCTAAATCATTTGCAAAGTCACGGATTTCTGTAATGTATTCAGCAATGAATGCACCGCCACATTTAATAGTTTTACGACCAATTAAATCTTGAGACTGAACGCCGTTGGTACCTTCGTAGATTTGCGCAATACGAAGATCACGAATACATTGTTCCATACCCCATTCACGAATATATCCGTGACCACCAAATACCATCTGAGCATCTAAAGTTGCTTGGAATGCGGTATCTGTAAGGTAAGCTTTTGCGATTGGTGTTAAAAGCGCAACGCGATTATTGGCTTTTTTCACAGCTTCTGCATCAGTTGAGAACTTAGTGATATCTAGCTGTTGACCTACATAGACTGCAAATGCACGAGAAGCTTCGTTGTTTGCACGTACATTTAACAACATACGACGTACATCACCATGTACTAAAATGCTATCAGCAGGCTTGCTTGGTGATTGGACACCAGCTGCACTACGGCCTTGTAAACGGTCAGTCGCATATTGAGCAGCATTTTGATAAGCAAATTCAGAAGCACCTAAACCTTGAATACCCATTGATAAACGTTCGTAGTTCATCATAACGAACATCGCAGCGAGACCTTCGTTTTCTTTACCAACGAGGTAACCTTTTGCGCCATCAAAGTTCATTACACAAGTAGCAGATGCTTTGATCCCCATTTTATGTTCAATAGAACCTGGGCCAACATGGTTGCGGTCACCTAAAGAACCATCTTCTTTTACAAGGTATTTCGGTACGATAAATAGCGAGATACCACGTGAACCAGCAGGAGCATCTGGAGTTTTAGCAAGTACCAAGTGAATGATGTTTTCTGCTAAATCGTTGTCACCGCCAGTGATGAAGATTTTAGTACCTGTAATGTTATAAGTACCGTCTTCATTACGTTCTGCTTTAGTTTTAATAATACCTAAGTCAGTACCTGCATGTGGTTCAGTCAAACACATGGTACCTGACCATTCACCGGAATAAATCTTAGGTAAATAAGTTTCTTTTTGCTCTTGAGAAGCATAGCTACTTAAAGCCATACCAGCACCTACTGAAAGAAGCGGGTAGAGCATGAAAGATGGGTTTGTCGCAAATAACATTTCATCGGCAAGAACGGTCAGCATTTTTGGCATGCCTTGACCGCCCCATTCTTCATCTGCGCCTAAGCCAATCCAACCACCTTCTGCATATTGACGAAATGCATCTTTAAAGCCAGCAGGCGTAAAGACTTCGCCGTTTTCATAGCGAGCGCCTTCTTCATCACCAGTACGGTTTAATGGATGAGTCACGTTCTGAGCAAATTTAGCCATTTCTTCTAAAATTGCTTCAGCTGTTGCAGCATCTACATGAGCGAGTTTCTCATTAGACTGCCAAAATTGTTCTGCTTTAAATACATCATTTAAGATGAATTTCATATCAGCTAAAGGAGCATTGTAAATTGGCATAATCGTTCACCTTTTTTATGCACATCAACTTGTGCTAGATATCCTGTAAAACGAAATGGATATTGAATTTAAAGTCTAAATTTATCACTGATCTTATAAAAAAAGGACCGTCAAAACTGAGCAGTCCTTTTTTAGTTTTTAACATTGCATATCGCAACTAACTATGGTTAGAAAGCGAAATGTTCAGCATCTAATGACATCAATGGGTCTAAACCACCAGCAATAACGTCTACGTGAGAACGTACGCGTGGCAAGATTTTCTTGAAGTAGAAGCGAGCAGTCGTAACTTTCGCGTTATAGAAATCAACGTCAGTTGTACCTTCTGCTAATTTCTCTTGTGCTACAAGCGCCATACGAGCCCATAGATAAGCTAAAGTCACGTAACCAGCGAAGTAGAGGTAATCTACAGCAGCAGCGCCCACTTCATCCGGATTTTGCATTGCACGCATACCGATTTGCATAGTGAGGTCGCCCCATTCTTTGTTAAGCGCAGCAAGTGGCTCAACAAATTCTTTCATGGCAGCATTGTCTTTATTTGCTTCTACAAACTTGTGAACAATCTTAGTGAAATCACGAAGCATTGCACCTTGAGTTTGTAAAACTTTACGGCCTAATAAGTCTAGTGCTTGAATTTCAGTTGTACCTTCATACAAGCAGGCAATACGTGTATCACGTACGATTTGTTCCATGCCATGCTCAGAAATAAAGCCATGACCACCGAAGACTTGAACACCGTGCTTAGCAGACTCAGAACCTGTTTCAGTTAAGAATGCTTTTGCAATTGGAGTCAATAAAGACAAGATGTTGTCAGCAAACTTACGCTCTTCTTCAGTTTCGCCTTTTTCAACGATATCTGCATATTGAGCAAGTAAGTAAACAAGTGCACGACCGCCTTCAGCAAATGCTTTTTGAGTTAAAAGCATGTTGCGAACAGCAGGGTGAACAATAATTGGATCTGCTTCTTTTTCCGGAGCTTTAGGACCAGAAAGTGAACGCATTGCTAAACGCTCTTTCGCGTAAGCTAAAGCACCTTGGAAAGATGACTCAGATGCAGATAAACCTTGAACCGCAGTACCAATACGTGCTGTGTTCATGAAGGTGAACATACAGTTCAAACCACGGTTTTCAGGTCCGATCAAGTAACCTTTAGCTTGGTCAAAGTTAATGACACAAGTTGCGTTACCATGGATACCCATCTTGTGTTCAATAGAACCACAGCGTACTGCATTACGCTCACCAATCGTTCCGTCTGCATTGACATTGAACTTAGGAACGATAAATAACGAAATACCTTTAGTCCCTTTTGGTGCACCTGGAAGGCGAGCAAGAACGATATGGATAATGTTTTCAGCCATATCATGTTCACCAGCAGAGATAAAGATTTTCTCGCCAGAGATTGCATAGCTACCATCTGCATTTGGTTCTGCTTTAGTACGGATAATACCTAAGTCTGAACCTGCATGAGATTCAGTTAAACACATCGTACCTGTCCAAACACCTGAAACAAGGTTTGGTAAGTAAGTATTTTTTTGTTCATCAGAACCATGATGTTCTAATGTACGTACTGCTCCGTGAGACAAGCCAGGGTACATACCCCATGCCCAGTTAGAGCTACCTACCATTTCTGAAATTGCGATACCTAAAGAGTTAGGTAAACCTTGACCGCCGTATTGTTCTTCTGCTGATAAAGACGGGAAGCCAAGTTCGATGTATTTTTGATAAGCTTCTTTAAAGCCTGTTGGTGTAGTAACAACACCATCATTCCAAGTACAACCCTCGCGGTCGCCAACTTGGTTTAAAGGAGAAAGTTCATTTTCACAGAAGTCTGCCGCAGCTTCTAAATATTGATCAACCAATTCACGGCTTACGTTACCTTGAAAGTCAGGTAATTTTGCATAGTGTTCTTCAGCATTTAATAATTCATGCAAAACAAATTGCATATCACGTAAGGGCGCTTTGTATTGTGGCATATCGGGTTCCTCAATACTGGTGAAACCAGAGTTATAATCCTAATCTACGATAATGTGCCATAAGAGGCACCTTGAACCATTACATCGTGCAACAACTTGCATAACTGTACAAGCACCTCAGGGCCTTTACTTTGTGACTGCAAAGTCAAGAAAAAAATACTTGAACTATGTAAGTGCTTTGAGTGTAAACACTTTTGGTGAAGTTTAGATGAGACAAATAGTCAAAATCGTAAATAGTTATGTACACAAAAAAGGCGCCTATAGGCGCCTTTTATTGCAGTATTTTTAAAATTATTTTGCTTGTGGTGCTACTGGAGCTGGAGCATTCATTGGAGGTTGAGGACGCTTTGGCTCGAAACGAAGATTACAAGTCCCTTCAAGTGTTCTATCTCCAACTTGGACATTTACAGCTTGACCATTTGCCTTGCCTTCACATGCTTTTTGAATCTGTTCAAAACGAGCTTGACGTTCTGCGCGGTGCTGTTCCCACGCTGCTTTTTGCTCAGGTGTAAATTCACGATGTTTCATGCGGTGATGACCATCACGTGGACCATCTTTCATCATATGATGGTCTGAATTAGGCGTTTGAGGGTTTGATTGACAAGCTGCCAAACTGCCCATAGTTACAATTGCTGCACTGAATAATGCGATTTTAGCCGTCATTTTCATATTTAAAGCCCTTTAATGTTTGTTTTAAGATGACTTAAAGATTAGATAATAAAGATGAAGAAACAATGGAGAGTTTTTCTTTTCGTTGTTGGTTACAATGCAAAATATAGGATAAAAATGAGAGAGTGCTTTTGAACGTTCTACGTGTTCCCATTGCATTGCGGCTATTTTTAACGGTCTTGCTTACCACGCTGTTAATTGCAACCGCAAGTTTGAGTGTTCTGCACTGGACCATGCAAAAGAACTTTGCCAAATATGTGGCCGATGTTGAAATGCAAAAGCTAGATCGGCTCATGACCAATCTTGGAAATGTTTATAACGTTTATCATGATTGGGGAAACGCGATTCAAGCCCAAATCTTACAAATTGAAGGAACAGCCGCTCCAGATGATTACGATCGTCTTTCACAGTGGTGGTTAAGACGCCAATATGACATTGCCATTCAGCAGCATTCTTTCGATGAACACACTCTCATTAATGTTTCTCCAGATGGTGCATCTCCAAATAAAAATTCTATTTTTAGCGATGAAGAGTTACGCACACTAGAAAAAAACTTACCTTCTGAATATCAACCATTTGAAGGTTTAAAATTCCCGTTAAGTGCTAACCAGTTTCGTCCACGTGATGACAATAAAAACAAGTCAAAAAGAGGAAGTCTCAAAGATATTGAGACACAAAATGGTAAGAAGCGCTTTATTGCTTTACCAGACCGTTTAGGCTTAAGTTCTCGTTTATCCTTATATGATGCCAAACATCAGTTTGTAGTGGGTGAACCGCCATCTTCAGATCAAATGTCGTACCGTCCTATCATCGTCAACAATGAGGTGGTAGGGTACTTAGGACTAAAACCAGTCCTAGATAAAGAAGATGCTTTAAGTATTAATTTCTTTAGTAATCAAAAGCGTTATTTACTTTTAATTTATGCCTTAACATTGCTGTCGAGTTTAGTTGCAGCACTTTTAATGGCAACTTATTTTAAAAAGCCAATTCAGCGTTTATTAAATGCAACAAATGAATTAACTAAAGGTAATTATCAGCATCAAGTTGTGATTAAACGAAATGATGAACTAGGTGACTTATCAACTCAACTAAATCATTTAGCCGAGATTTTACATCAACATGAAGAATCACGACGTCAATGGGTTGCAGATACATCTCATGAGTTAAAAACACCATTAGCTGTATTGCAAGCGCAAATCGAGGCAATGCAAGATGGCATTCGAAAGGCGACTCCTGAACATCTCGATGCCATGATGCGACAAGTTTCAAGTTTAAAGAAACTCACTCAAGATCTTGCAGACTTGGCACAGGCCGATGCCCAGCAACTTAAATGCTATTTAAGTTCGGTCAACCCTTGGGATGTTGTACTGCAAGAAGTCGAAAATTTCAGACCTAAACTCGAACAGGCAGAGCTGGAAATTGAGGTGGAAGGTGAGGGCGTTCCATTATTATTAGACCGTGATCGCTTTAAACAAATTATTGTTAATTTAATTAGTAATAGTATTCGTTATACCGAAACAGGTGGAAAGATTCATATTCATACAAGTCAAACGTCTCAGGAGTGGACTTTATATGTCGATGACAGTCCGTTTGGTTTAAGTGATGAGCAATTATCACGTTTAGGTGAACGTTTTTATCGTGTAGATGATTCGCGCACGCGTAGTACAGGTGGAACAGGACTAGGCTTAGCTTTATCTTGTAAAATTGCGCAAGCGCTTGGTGGTACACTAAGTTTTGAACACTCACCATTAGGTGGTTTACGTTGTGTACTTACCTTTAAAAAGCAGAGTTAAATAAAAGGAAAAATGGCCCATGAAACATGTAATGTTGGTTGAAGATGAAGTCGAGTTAGCGCATCTGGTGCGTGATTATCTTGAGGCTGCTGGTTTCGAAGTAAGCATGTTTCATGATGGTCAAGATGCTTATACGAGCTTTCAACAACGTAAACCTAATTTAATGATTCTGGACTTAATGGTTCCAAGAATGGATGGTTTAACGATTTGCCGTAAGGTACGTGAACAGTCAGACTTACCAATTATTATGGTAACTGCACGTACTGAAGAAATTGACCGTGTTTTAGGGCTAAATATGGGAGCAGATGATTATGTGTGCAAACCTTTTAGTCCAAAAGAGTTAGTTGCCCGTGTACAAGCAGTTTTACGCCGTTTGGAACGTAAGGCTGAGCCAGAACAAAATGATTCGTTCCGCATCGATAAAGCCCAACAAAGAATTTGGTATCAACAAAAATCTTTAAGTTTAACGCCGACAGAATTTCGCCTACTTGAGCTATTTTTAGAACATGTGGGGCAAGTTTATTCACGTGCACAATTATTAGACCATATTAATCCGGATAGCTTTGATGTTGCTGACCGAGTTATTGATAGCCATATTAAAAACTTGCGTCGAAAAATCACGGAAGTGGCGGAAACTGGTAACCGTCATGAGTGGATTCAAGCTGTTTACGGTGTAGGGTATCGCTTCGAATATCCTGAAGAATAATTGCTTAGAAAAGTTATTCTGTGGATAACCACAATGTTATCCACAGAAAATGTGGATAAAAAATTAAGACGAACAGCTCACTGCTACATCAGGTACATCGCTTGGCAATGGCCCTAAGTCTTCAGGTTTTTCCAAATCTGGTTGTCTTGTATAAGGATGATTGAGTAACTTAAACAAACGGTCTACTTCACTAAAATCATCTCGCTCCGCTGCTTCAATCGCTCGCTGTGCCATATGATTACGTAAAATATAAATCGGATTTGCTTCTTGCATGTTCGCATCAAGTTCATCGTTATCTTGATGTTCACGAATATTTTCGTATTGCGTAAGGAAAGCATCAAATTGTCGAATATCAAGGCAATCATCACGTAAAACCTTATATTCTTTATTTTGAAGGCGAATAAAGCTTTGAGTGTAATCAAGCTGCTCTGTTTGCAAAATACGTAAAAAGCTTAAGCCGCATTCAGTACTGTCTTTATGAAAATGAGGAAGCCCCATTTTTTTGCATAACCCAGTGGTGTAATGCTCAATAAAAGTGGGTTCAAATTCTTCTAGACAAGCGGCCAACGCTTCTTTGAATTGCTCCTTTTGCTCAGGCTCAGCAAGTGGAATGAGATTATTTAACCAAGTCCATAAATTCCAGTGCGCAATACTCGGCTGGTTTTGATAGGTATAACGCCCTTGGTAATCAGAATGGTTGTTAATCCAGTTTGGACGGAAACGTTCCATAAAACCGTATGGGCCAAAATCGAGTGTAGAGCCCGTAATATTCAAGTTATCGGTATTCATCACACCGTGAGCAAAACCGACCAGCTGCCATTTAGCAATCATAATGGCTGTATTTCTAATCACAGCTTTAGCAAAAGCTAAAATAGGCTGTTCTTCTTGTTGGCATTCTGGATAGTGCCATTCAATGCATTTTTGAGTGAACTCGGCCAATAACTCAGGCGCATATTGATTGATCCATTCAAAATGCCCTAAACGAATATGGCATTCAGATGTTCTAAGCAGCATCGCGCCCGGTTCTAGTTTTTCACGTTGTACACCTTGGGTAGAGCTTGTAAAACCAACTGCATGACTCGAGGCGACTCCTAGAGCATTTAAGGCATGACCTGCTAAATATTCGCGAATAACTGAACGTAAAACTGCTCGGCCATCTCCCATGCGTGAATAAGGGGTAGGGCCTGCACCCTTCAAATGCAAATCGATGGTTTGACCTTTTTTATTCAGAATTTGTCCAATGAGTAAACCGCGTCCGTCGCCTAGCTGACCTGCCCATTGTCCAAATTGATGGCCTGCATAAACCATTGCTAAAGGTGGAAACTCTGAGAAAGTCCGCTGACCACTGCAAATTTCTACCCATGCCTCTTTTTCTTCATCCGTCCATTGTAGCTCTTCGGCTAAAGCTAAATTGAAGTGACCAGCTTTCGCACCACGCAGAGGAGAAGGCTGTTGTATATGAAAAAGCTTTGGATTGAGTGATGAATAAAGTGGATTGAATTGCATAGGCTGGACTAAATATTTGAGGCGAACTTCACTATACCATAGTTAAAAACGAGCCAAAAAAATAGCGCCTGCAAAGCATGGCTTTACAGGCGCTATTTCGAACTAGACTCGTATTAGTCTGGTACGACGTTTGTGTTCTTTTTTATGTTGCGCATTAAAGTTTCTAAACACTCACGGTGGTGACTCAAACGATGTTCAAGCAATTGGAAATCAACTTTTAACTTATGATCCATTTTATGAATCTTTTCAGCCATTGCTGCTTTCTTTGCTTGTAACTCTTGTTCTTTGAGTTTCGCCCAGTCATTTAAAGTATGCGTAAATGCTTCATATTCTTGAGCAATACGTTGCTTCATTTGACTAATGTCGGCATTTACATCGTGACCATAAATCGCAAGATCCTGTTCAGCATATTTAAACTTCATTGCCAATTCTGCTTTTTTAATATTAAAGCTTGGAATACGACGTAGGTTTTTTGCTAAACCAATCTTAGAACATGTCCAAATTAGCCATTTAGTTGGGTCATATTGCCACCATTTCACACCATTACGATAATCGTATTGGAAAATATGGTGATAGTTGTGATAACCCTCGCCCCATGTTGCAATCGCTAACCAGAAGTTATCGCGTGCTGAGTTTTCATCGGTATAAGGACGTTTACCAAACATATGGCAAAGAGAGTTAATGAAGAAAGTTACTTGATGGCTAATGATTAAACGTACTAAACCACCGAGAAGAACAACTCCCCATAAATCGCCAGTTGCCCAGCCGACTAAACCTAAAATACCAACGTGAACTGCTACGACAAGTAAAGCATAGTATTTATGCTGGAACATCACCAGTTTGTCATTGAGTAAATCAGGCGCATTTTTAAAGTCTGGCTCAGATGGAGAATGATCGCGAATCATCCAACCCATATGGGCATACCAGAATCCACGTTCAATTGAATATGGATCTTCATCCACATCGTCAACATGGCGATGATGGGTACGGTGACCAGATGCCCAAAACAGAATACTGTTTTGTACAGCAAATGTGCCGCCAATCATTAAAAGAATTTTAAGAGGTAACGACGCTTCATAAGCACGATGTGCCCAAAGACGGTGATAACCAGCAGTAATCCCCATGCTACTTAAAGCTAAAAGAAAAAATAAGCTTACCCATGCGCTTACACTAAAATCATAATAATACGCGTAAATCGGGATTATGATTGCAGCAAGAATTGGTAAACCAATTAAGGTAATGCTAGCGGTCCAGTTAATTGGGGCCTTGAGTGGGGCGGAAGTCATATCCGGCAGCGCTCCTAGAAACCTTGTCATACAAGGTAAAAAGACAAAACGACATAGCAAAACCAATCATCAAGATTTATTGCTATTTTGCACACCATATTAGCACGTGCATAGTGAGAATCACTAACATTATTGTACAGATGTATCGAAAGAACCGTAACAGAATTAAACCATGCTTGGCAACATTTCAGATAGGAGAAGTTGGGTAATGAAAATACAGCGATTGAGAAAAAAGAATAGCATTGATATTGCAGGAAAATTGCCATTGAAATGTCTTTTCATCGCAATCAGCCTTGTATTGGCAGCATGTCAAAGCGCGCCGCAACAAAATGTTCAAAAAGGCCATGTAAAACCCATACACCATGCACAAACTCCGGTAGTTAAAAAGAAAGTGAGCCCGGAAGGTGTTCAAGATATTGATTGGCAAATCACTCAGATTAATGGTCATAAGGCAAAATTCTTTAACCAATGGCCGACTCTTTCACTGAACTCAGCAGTCAAAACTGTAACCGGCCATACCGGATGTAACCGTATTTTTGGACGATACACTTTTGATTTCAACCAAAAGAAACTTGATATGGAAGTTAATGCGGGACATTCAAGTTGTGATGGTGCTTTGGCTCAAGAAGCAGAACTAGTTGATTCCTTACAACGTATTCAACGCTTCCAGTTAGCAGGTAATACCCTATATTTACTTGATCAGAATGGACAACGCCTGATTCAGGCCGAGAAAAAATAAAAGGTGGTTAATACCACCTTTTTTCATTTAAAGCGTTTCGAGCATTGTTGTAGGAATATCTGTAATTAAGCCCTGAATATCTAAATCGCGGAGCCTTTTCGCTCTTTCTACATCATTTACTGTCCAGACACTAATGTTTAAACCTGCTTGGTGAGACAATTGAATCATTTCATCTGTAGCAAGCTGGTCATACCAACCAATATGACAGCAACCAAATTGATGAGCGAGTTCAATCGCTGTAGCTCCAACCGGAAGTTCAACTAACAAACCGCGTTTAAATTGAGAGTTGATATCACGTAAGGCAGTTAGAATTTGAAGATCGAAACTTGTAATAGTCACGACTTTTTCATACCCCTGTAATTCAGACTCAAGCTTTTGAACTAACTTTTCTGCAAATGCCATATCTCTGACAGCTTTAACCTCAACTTCAATATGATCAAAGTTATCAAGTAAATTTAAAACGCCTGTAAGAGTAGGGGTTGGCTCTGAATTTGGCCAATTGGGCCAGTTTTGTCGATGATCAAATGATAAAGCTTGAGCCAAAGTAGATTGCTCAACAATTTGGTCGACTCCAGCTGTACGTAAAAAATTATCATCATGAATAACGACCAGTTCTTGGTCCTGAAGCTGGCGAATATCAAATTCGACACCACGAATACCTAAATTTTTTATGTGCTGAAAACCGCCTAATGTATTTTCGGGGGCTTCTCGGCGTGCACCACGATGACCAATAATGCGCATAATTTTCTTCTATTCAGTTATTGTTGGTTATGGTCTCTTCAAAAGCAGAGACCATACTTAAATTAGCCTATTTTTAAATAATCTCATTAATATTTTTTTGCCAAAGGACTTCTTGTCCACCTTCTGCACGTTGTAAAGCACGAGATGCGACAAATAACCAGTCAGATAGGCGGTTTAAAAGTTGGAGTGCTGTGGCTTGAATATTTTGGTCACGAGTCTGTACCGACATAAGTGACCGTTCTGCACGACGGCAAACAGCACGCGCTTGATGAGCGTAACTGCAAGATAAAGAGCCAGATGGCAGAACAAACTCTTTCAGCATAGGCAAATCTTCATTCATACGATCAATTTCTTTTTCCAGAAATTCAATACAAATGGGCTGAAGCAAATTGTAATTGGGAATACAAACTTCGCCGCCTAAGTCAAAAAGCCAATGTTGGATCAAGCTCAGGCTTTTGTCCCATTCTGCTTTATTAGTCACTTGGCTGGCTGTGATTTGTGCACGCAGTACACCAATAATGGCGTTCAATTCATCGACATCACCAAGTGCCGCAATTCGTAAATCATCTTTGGCAACACGAGAGCCATCGCCTAAACCTGTGGTACCTGAATCGCCTGTGCGTGTATAGATTTTGCTTAAACGGTGTCCCATGATGGATATCCTGAACATAAAAAAGGGGATAATGTCGGTCAGAACATTACCCCGAAACTGGAGTTAAGAAAATATTTTTATAATGAGGGTGAAAAATTAATAGCGGAAAGTTACACCAACAGAAGCTTGGCGGCCTGTATTAACATACCAGTCATTTGAAGGATATGTATTTAATACTTCACGATATTGAACATCACCTACGTTTTGAATATTGGTAAATAATTTTACGTTAGGAATAACGTTCCAATAAGCATTTAAGTCTACTGTTGCGTAACCTGGTACTCGTATAGAGTTCGCAGAATCTGCATAAGATTTAGCTCTAGCGATTAACGAAGCACTAATTCCATACACTGCATTTTCTAGCCCTGTGCTTACAGTGAGAGTCTGGCGAGGGCGATAAGCAATTTCTGTATTGTCTTTTTCATTTTCTGTTTTTACGTAAGCATATTCAGTAGATAAGAACAGATCATCTTGATGCCACTTTACTCCAGCTTCGCCACCAGTAAAGTTCGCCTTAGCTATATTTGTATTAGTGCCTGCATTGTAGGCAATAAGATCTTTAATTTTTGTATGATAAACAGAAAAATTAGTACTCACATTGGAAGTAAGATCATAGTTCACACCCATTTCATAAGAAGTACTTTTTTCTGGCGCTAAGTTTTCATTACCCCCCCATTGTGAATATAGTTCATTCAAGGTCGGAGCCCTGAAAGCACTACCGATATTTGCATATACACTAGCATTAGGTAAGAAGTGATAGCGGATAGCACCTTGTCCAACAGTATGAGTACCAAAGCGCTGGTTATCTTCTAAACGAACGCCAACTTGGGTGTCAAAAAGATCATTCTTTAGTTGATGCTGTAAATAATATCCCGTGCTATTTACACTCTTATCTGAGTTAAGAATGGTATTACTTTTATAATTTGCATCGTTATATGTTGCACCAACCAAAATGTTCTGATTTGGAGTAAATTTCCATTTCAGGTTTAGATCGCTTTCATTGTTTTCAGTATTGTAATATGAGTCGTAAGCAGGGACATTTTGTTTATCTTGGACATTTGCATAGTGTGCATTGATGATGATATCAGGCAAAATATTATAAGCAACTTTTGTGTTGATAACTCGATTTTCGAATAGACGCTGTGCTGTGTTGGTTATGTAATCATTACTGAAAATATTAGTGCCTTTATTTTCACTAATTGAAGCAGAAGCATCTATTAAGTTTTCTTGAAAGAAGCCCACTTTAGCGTGATAACCTTTTTGATCATATCCAGCCTTTTCATTTTCTGGTTGGCTTTCAAAAATACGTGTTCCATCACTTTCTAAGCGCTGACCACCTAGTTGTGCATAGAAACCTTGATCACTTACAAGATTGGCATTAACAATAGTCTTATAGGTATTATTTTCACCATAAATACCCGTTAGTTCAGCACCTGTTTTCTCAGGTTTTTTAGAAATTAACTGAACTACACCGCCAATAGCATCACTTCCATACTGAACTGATGCTGGACCTTTTAATATTTCAATTTGTTGAACATCTGTTGTATCTAAAAATGCGGGATATAGTGGACCAAGTTCATTTTGACTATTTAAACGAGCGCCATCTTTAAGAACCAATGTATGAACTGATTTAGTACCACGAAGCGAAATTTCAGAAATCTGACCTAGACCACCGCTTTGTTTTACATAGATGGATGGGTCACGTTGAATAATATCTGAAACGTTTAATAATGGATTCTGCTCAATGGTTTTTTCATCAATCACGGAAATACGAGCCGGAACTTCACTTGCTTTTTCAGCACTTTTAGAAGCAGTTACCACAATTGGATCAAGCTGAGTTGCGTTTGTTGTATCTTCAGCAAAAATAATAGGCGAACACCCCATCGCAATAGCGATAGCACCTACCAGACGAGTAGGTTGAAAAGACTTAGACATAACATGCTCCATACATTCACCCCACGTGAATGATCGGGTAGATAGATGAAACAAGCAGGTCTCCGGACTTCAGCGCCATAATTCATTTATGGACATATTCACCTTCCCACATCACTGCAGTGGTGTAAGTCGATCTCGACTTAAAAAATATGCTTTACATTGTTACCGTTGCGGGGGCAGTGCCGGACTTTCACCAGCTTCCCTAAAGCATCAATTGCTTACACTTGCTTCCATTTGAACGCAGTATAAAGTGCTGAATTGCTTCCTACAATGTCATTTCGAGCAATTCCCGGAGAACTTTTACGCAAGGGACTAAAATTGCATTACAATGACGCTTATTTTAAAAAATGGTTGTAGTTTAGGCAGATCATGAGCCCATCAAACCAAAAGCGTACTCGAGCAAAAATTTGTGGAATTACTCGTAAGCAAGATGTTCAAGCAGTGGTCACAGCTGGAGCAGATGCGATAGGTTTTGTTTTTTTTCCGCCAAGTCCAAGAAACGTAACAGTTGAACAGGCAGAAGAATTGGCAAAACTTATTCCACCTTATGTACAAATGGTTGGTTTGTTTGTTAATGCAAGTGCCACTGAAATTCAGGATGTACTTGATTGTGTTCCCCTAGATGTATTACAACTACATGGCGATGAAACTCCAGAACAATGCCAAGACATCGCTCGCCATTGTAAACGTCGTTGGTATAAAGCAATTCAGGTTAAACCTGATCTGGATGTAGTTGCTGAAATTCAAAAATATCAGGCAGCTGGTGCCAGTGCTGTATTGCTCGATGCATGGCATCCTGAGCTTAAAGGGGGCACAGGACATCAGTTTGACTGGTCTAAATTCCCGAAACTTGATATTCCATTAATTTTGGCAGGTGGTTTAACCCCTGACAATGTCATTGACGCTATTCATACTACCGGTGCTTTTGCAGTAGATGTGAGCGGAGGCGTAGAGTCCGCAAAAGGTATAAAAGACCAACAACTCATTGAAAGATTTATGCAAGGAGTCCAACGTGGATCAGCAAAATAATGTGATTGACTATACCCAATTCCCAGATGCAAATGGGCATTTCGGTATCCATGGCGGACGTTTTGTGTCAGAAACTTTAATGGCGGCATTAGAAGATTTGGAAAATCTCTATTCCCGCATGAAAAATGATGAACAGTTTCTGGCAGAATTCGACCGTGACCTCGCCTACTATGTAGGTCGTCCTAGTCCACTTTATTATGCTGAGCGATGGTCAAAAGAGTTAGGTGGTGCACAAATTTACCTTAAACGTGAAGACTTGAACCATACAGGCTCACATAAGGTAAATAACACGATTGGTCAGGCATTACTTGCAAAGCTTTCTGGTAAAAAACGTATTATTGCCGAGACAGGTGCAGGCCAACATGGCGTGGCAACGGCAACAATTGCAGCACGTTTAGGTCTTGAGTGTGTTGTGTATATGGGGGCTGAAGACGTTAAACGTCAAGCCATGAATGTTTATCGTATGCGCTTGTTGGGTGCTACAGTTGTACCTGTGCAAAGTGGTTCTAAAACGCTGAAAGATGCTATGAACGAAGCAATGCGTGACTGGGTAACTAACGTTGATACGACTTACTATGTCATTGGGACGGTTGCAGGTCCGCATCCTTATCCTCAACTCGTTCGTGATTTCCAGTCGATTATTGGCCGTGAAGCACGTAAACAGATTTTGGAGCAAGCAGGTCGCTTACCAGATGCATTAGTTGCATGTGTAGGTGGTGGTTCAAATGCAATGGGCTTGTTCTATCCGTTCTTAAACGATGCCAATGTGAAAATGTATGGTGTTGAGGCTGCTGGCTTCGGTATTGAAACTGGTAAACACTCCGCGCCTTTAAATGCAGGTCATGTGGGCGTATTGCATGGTAACCGTACTTACCTCATGAGTGATGCACAAGGCCAAATTATCGAGACACATAGTATCTCGGCAGGTTTGGACTATCCGGGTGTGGGTCCTGAACATAGCTTCTTAAAAGATATGAAGCGCGTAGAATACGTGCCAATTAATGATACTGAGGCGCTGCAAGGTTTCCGTGACTTAACCAAAATCGAAGGGATTATTCCTGCGCTTGAAAGCTCACATGCTATGGCATATGTATCTAAGCTTGCACCAACCATGTCTAAAGATCAGATTATTATTGCGACTGTTTCAGGCCGTGGCGATAAAGATTTAATGACAGTTGCACGCATTGATGGCGTAGAAATGGTTGAGATGTAAGAGGAAAAAAATGCCAAGTTTGTTTATGGTAATGTTGGGTGGCCGTCATGCGCGTGCTAATACAGAAGTCCATGACATCGTTATGGCTGTAGGGGATACTTTAGAAGAAGTTTACCCTCAACTTAAACAGGCTTGGTTTGGTGAGGCTCAAGGGTTGCATATCGATGCTTGGGCCAAGCTTTCAGGGGTTAGCTCTCAAGGGCAAAACTATCAAATCCAGTTTACCGATGCAGCCCCATCAGCTTCAGATCTAAAGTTATATTTGATTAATCTGGGTGGATATACACCCCAAGCTTTTGGTGAGTTGCATAGTTATCATTTGGTTGTTGCACCTGATGCGGTAAGTGCAAAACAATTAGGTAAACAGTTTATAGATCAAGAGTGGCATAAACCACACACTGACCGTGTAGTGGATATTGATGATTGTATTCCTATTGACCATATTGCGGGTCGTTATATACAGTTAGTGCAAGGTGAGTTCAATCCAACACGTTGGGAAAATACTTATTTACTTCTTTAACTGTTCTTAAAAAAAGCTTAAAGGCAAAAATAAAATATAAAAAGTTGCTGATCTCATGTATAGCTCGCTCAAATCGCAACTTTTTTGTACCACTATTTACAATTCATCTGCTTAGACTAGAAGCTCAACATAAGCTCTTTGGAGTAATCAAAATGGGTCTTCTAGATGAAGTAGGTAAAATTGCTGGTGCAATTATCGCGGAACAAGGCGTCGATAAATTAGATCCAGATGCAGGTTTTCTAGAAAAAGCAGCTGGTGCTTTTGCTGGCTATGAAGCAGCAAAAATCGCTGAGAAAAAATTGGAAAATCAGGACAGTAACGAGCAAGAATCAGAGCCAGAACAGGCAAGTGACGATGATGCTTAACTTTTAGAAATTGAATTACACTTAAATCGAGAGTTGAATTTGATTTTGTTGATGGAGTGGGTCATAGCTACTGAAATAGACCCTCAAAGAGTTTAAGTTATCGTATATAGATTTAAGTGAATATCAGAAAAAAGAGCATATCAATATGCTCTTTTTTTATGGCTAAATAAAATTCATTTGAAGACCAAAACAGATAAGTAGCCAACTGGTCAGTGATCAGTCTATTATTAGTCAATAGATGAACAGGAAATCAACGGATAATAAATAATGGATTTAATTCAAGAAAATGGACAGCCTCGTTATGGGCGTTTTGAATCTGTACCGTCGACTATTCATGTACAACGTTATATCTATAAAACGCCTTATGGTAAGGTTTTAAAGGGCTGGCGTAAGCAATTAAAGTATAAAAAATTTAAATTCTGTGGCATTCAGCATAAACACTACAGTATTGGTCTAGCCATTGCAGATATTGGTTGGGTTGGACATGGTTTTTTCTATATTTTTGATCATGAAACAGGACAAGTCATTGAGTGGAACGCCATTCAACCTTTAGGTCATAAAACTCATCTTGATGAACAGCCATTATTTAATCAAAGTTATTTTTCTAAATCGCCTTATCAACTAGATATTCAACATGCTAATGGTGTGCGATATATTCGGGTAACTAAATATGGGGAAATTTGCCTGAGTGCCCGTATTTTTTGTGCTGGAACAGATATTTTAAGTTTGTGTACCCCAACAGGTATCAATGGTTGGACATATACCCAAAAGCAGACCACTTTAGCTGTAGAGGGAATGTTCATGAATAAACAGAATCAACTTATACAATTTGATGAAAAGACATTTGCATCGCTTGATGATACTTGTGGATTTTTACGTCCCGAGACAGCATGGTTCTGGCTTTCATGTAATTTTTGGGATGAACAGGGGCGACGTATTGGGTTGAATTTGGCTTCTGGGGTCAATGAAAGTTTTGGTAATGAAAACTGTTTATGGGTAAATGGGGTTTTATTTCCACTCACTGATGTTTTGTTCGAAAAAATAAATGATGAAAAATGGAAAATTAGCTCTTTAGATCAAAAACTTAATCTAGAAGTGCATATTGGTTGGTGCCGATACGAAAATATAAATTTAAGAATGATTGGCAGCCAATTTAACCAGTGGCAAGCTAAAATTACTGGCACTATTGAACACGAGGCAATTGATACGATTACTTGTAATGAGCAATACGGTCTATTAGAACAACATTATGCAAAATGGTAACAAGCAGGTTATAAACCTGCTTGCCAAAATGCCTCACCCGCTGCGATAGGGTCATTTGTTTTTTCTAAAGTCTCAATCCAAACAGGGTACTGACGAATAACTGGATGTTGGCTTGGGTGAAAATCTTTTTTAAACCAGTCCAGATATTGCTTTTTCATAGCCGTTAATGTGCCATTTTTGCCAAAGAACCAAGGTAAACCTTTGAGTGTCATCGATAACCTTTCTTTAGGGCTAAACCCATCACATTTCAACATGATGTTGGTTCTATAGAGGGTAAAACCAAACATGAGTACAGTTGTTAAAACAAGTACAAAGCGACGGGTTGACTCTGGAACTTCACCCACCTGTCTCATGACATCAAATGCCACATCACGATGCTCCATTTCTTCGATAGCATGCCATGCAAATAATGCGCGAACGTAAGGATGAGCATTTTCCAAGGTTTTTTTATTGCTATAAAAGGTTTCTGCCATTAATGCTGTTAAATGTTCAGCCGCGGCTGTCATTGCAATATTGTATTGTGGTGAACGTTTGGTGAGCTCAAAACGGAAAATTTTTTTAAGTGTGCTTGTGAACTCATCCACAGGCATACCTTGTTCTTTCATGAGCTGATTCATTTTGTCATGGGCAATACCATGTTGAGCTTCTTGTTTAATAAAATCTGCAACTCGCTTTTGTAGTTCCGGGTCATCAATTTTGTCACGGAACATTCGCACACATTCAATGAAGTAACGCTCTCCGTCGGGAAAGGTTAAGCTGAGTGCATCAAACATGCGAGTCAAAAAAGGATCGTTATTAAACCAAAAGCGTGGTGCTTCGTTTAAATGAAAATCTAGATCTTTGCGAACCACTGGCTCGACCTGATAAGAAACATGTGCGTTCATCTTTGTATTTCTCGCAACTAAGCTTTTCATTAGTATGTCGTGAATGGTCGGCTTTGTTTTGACAGTTATCGCCAATTTTTATACAGTTTGCGACAAGATGGCAGTAAAAAAAGGAAACGCCATGCAAGAGTTTACGATCTCAAATGGATACTTTTATCTTTGGAATACGTATTTAAAAGAAAAGGGAATAGCATGGCAGTCACTCAATTTAAATGACACTCAAACTCGGCAAATACAAAATATTTTATCTGCCTCTATTGATGCTCAGTCCTCCTTACATCTTTTTACTGAGCTTTTAGAACTAACCGAATCTCGATTACAAGTGTCCAATTTGGCTTTAGAAATGGCAGCCTGTATTACACCTGCCAATTTTGGCGTGCTGGGTTATATGGCCTCCAGAAGTGATACCTTAGGTCAAGTGGTTAAATATATTGCTAAATTTCATCGCCTAGTAATAGATGGGGAGCAAGTTGTACCCATACAAATCGAGCAAGATGCTTCCAAAATTCGCTTGTATTGGCCTTTGGTTGATGACAGTAATATAGTACTTAGTGAGTTAACCTTAGCCGCAATGGTACAGCTTGCTAAAGAGATTGCTCCCTTACATGATTTTCTTTTACAGCATGTCGAATTTGTACACCGACCTCGGGGGCCATTGGTTCTTTATCAACGCTTCTTTCAGTGCAAATTGTCATTTGACCGACCGTACTATGCATTAACTTTTGCAAGTGAAAGTTTAAATGTTCGTCCCCAGCATGCAGACCCGACTTTAGTACAGCTTTTAGTAAAACAAGCTGAAGAAGCTTTGGTTCAACGGAAAATACATACCGATTTAGTTCAGCAAATACATTGGATCGTACAAGAATATTTAAAGCATAAGCAGCAGGCTCCAAAAATAGAAGATATTGCCATCGAACTTAATGTTTCAGTACGAAGCTTGCAGCGTCAACTACAGGCATTAAACACTTCATTTAAATTAATTTTAGATACTGAGCGTATGAAGCGCTGCGAGATATTGTTAAGTCAAAATGAAAGTCTTACTGCGATTGCTGACCAGTTGGGTTATTCCGATCAGTCTGCACTTGCGAGGGCACATAAAAATTTAACAGGGCAAACATTATTAACTCGTAAAAAGCAATTGCAACTCACCCATAAAAATACAGAGAAATAGATTTTTTGATGATTTTTTATTCACATTGCAAACGAATAATGGCTTAAAAATAGGAAGCTTTGATCATTGAGAAAAGTTTCAAAATATTGATAAATGTACGCCATGGGTTGTATGAATCATACAATCGAATATCGCCATAACGTTAGGCCTGTTCAATGAGCAAAAAATAGCGTTAAAATGCGGTGTTCTTGTATTTCTACAAACAACTCCTCAATTTTAAATAATTCAAGGAAAGCACAACCCTATGTCACGTCTTGCCACCCGTTTTGAAAAGCTGCAGTCCCAACAACGTAAAGCGCTTGTATCTTATGTCATGGCGGGGGATCCACAGCCACAAGTAACAGTTCCGTTACTTCATAAAATGGTTGCGGCAGGAGTAGACGTTCTTGAGCTTGGTTTACCATTTTCAGACCCGATGGCTGATGGTCCGGTTATTGCGCTTGCTGCGGAACGCGCGCTTGCGGCAGGGACGAACACCTTAGATGCATTGAACATGGTAAAAGAGTTTCGTGAACAGGATCAAGAAACACCTGTTGTTTTGATGGGTTATCTCAATCCTGTTGAAGTGATTGGTTATGAGAAGTTTGTTTCTTATGCGAAACAATGTGGTGTAGATGGCTTATTACTTGTGGATTTACCACCAGAAGAGTCAAAAGAATTTGGTGCGATCTTAAAACAGCATGATATGGACCAAATTTTCTTACTTGCACCAACTTCAACTGATCAACGTATTCAACACGTAGCAAATCAGGCAAGCGGTTTTATCTACTATGTTTCACTTAAGGGTGTAACAGGTGCGGCGACTTTAGATACTTCTGAAGCGGCTGCGCGTATTGAAAAAATCAAAAGTATAACTAACGTTCCTGTTGGCGTTGGTTTCGGAATTAGTGATGCTGCATCAGCGAAAGCGATGGGTAGCGTTGCAGATGCCGTGATTGTAGGTAGTGCTTTCGTTAAATCTTTTGCAACGTTAACAGCTGATGAAGCTGTTGAACAGACGGTGAATAAAGTCAAGGAGCTTCGAGCAGCGCTCGATGAGTTAGTATGAATCAAGAAGTGAAATCAGGGAAAGTTCTTAGCCCTTCGACGCCATGGACACAGCGTCCAGTTCCAGGTATTGAAGTTGCAGATGAGCAACAGACTCTCAAAGCAACATTTACTGAGCCGACTATTGAGTGCCCTGAATGTCATGCTTTAGTGACACGTACAGCTATATCTTTCAATGCGTATGTATGTCCACAGTGTGACGAACACTTAAAAATGAAAGCTCGCGATCGCTTAAACTGGTTCTTCGACAATGTTGTAGCTGAATTAGGTCAAGAATTTAGCGCGAAAGATCCTTTAAAGTTTGTCGATAGCAAACCGTATCCGGAACGTATGCGTGAAGCGCAAACTAAAACTGGTGAAACGGAAGCCCTCATTGCTATGCAAGGAAACTTAAATGGCGTAGACATGATTGCATGTGCTTTTGAGTTCGACTTTATGGGTGGCTCAATGGGTACTGTAGTAGGTGACCGTTTTGTTAAGGCGGCTGAGCTTGCAATTGAAAAACGCCAACCTTTAATCTGCTTTGCAGCTTCTGGTGGTGCACGCATGCAAGAAGGTATGTTGTCACTTATGCAAATGGCGCGTACTTCTGCTGCAATTCAAAAATTAAAAGATGCAGGTTTACCTTATATCGTAGTGTTAACACACCCAGTTTATGGTGGTGTAACTGCTTCTTTAGCAATGTTGGGCGATATCCATATTGCAGAACCTAAAGCAATGATCGGCTTTGCTGGTAAACGTGTAATTGAGCAAACTGTACGTGAAACATTGGAAGAACCGTTCCAACGTGCTGAATATTTGCTTGATCATGGTGTAATCGATCAGATTGTTCATCGTCATGCTTTACGTGATACTGTATCTCGACTTGTATCGAAATTGATGAACTTACCTTGAAACAACAAGCTCCACTTTCAACAGACTCTTTAGATACATGGCTCAATTATTGGAGCCATGTTCACGTTACAGGGATCGATCTTGGTCTGGAACGTGTTATTCCCGTAGCAGAAAAATTAGGAGTGACAAAACCCACTGCTAAAGTTTTCACTGTTGCCGGAACAAACGGGAAAGGTTCAACTACAACAACACTTGCGTCTATATTAAAAGCACAAGGTTATAAAGTTGGGTTGTATCAATCGCCGCATATCTATCGTTTTAACGAACGAGTCAAATTAGGTGGAGTCGAGGTTGATGATCAAAGCCTGATTGATGCTTTTGTACAAGTTGATCAGGCTCGTCGCGATTGCGATTTAAGCTTATCGTTTTTTGAAGCAACCACTTTGGCTGCTTTTGTCATTTTTAAACAGCAACAATGCGATGTATGGGTGCTTGAAGTCGGTTTAGGCGGACGTCTGGATGTCGTCAATGTCATTGACCCTAATATTGCTGTGATCACCAATATTGGTCTTGACCACACTGACTGGTTAGGCGATACCATCGAGAAAATTGCTTTTGAAAAAGCAGGTATCATTCGCCCTGATATTCCAGTCATTTTTGCAGGTGAGCAAGTTTTACCTCAAGCCATTCAAGATAAAGCCAATAGTTCAAAAGCGACACTATATGCGATTAACAGAGACTATTTCTATAAACTCGCAAATGATGGAAAACACTGGTATTTTGCAAGTGAAGGAACTACTTTAAAACTGCCACTAGGGTCACTTGCAATTGAAAATATTGCAGGAGCGGTTGCTGCTGTCTTAAATAGCGGACTTGAAATCTCCCAATCTGCGCTAGAGAAAGGCATTGAAAATGCTCGCTTGGCAGGACGCTTTGAAGTGCGTCAAGTCAATGGAAAAACCATAATTTTCGATGCTGGACACAATCCACATGGTGTTGAATTTTTGTTAAAGCAATTGCGAAATTTCTTAGAATACAATAAACAGTACACAGAAGTTGTCGCAGTATTTTCAATGCTGGCAGATAAAGATATAAAATCAGTAGTCGATTTATTGAAACCTACTGTTTTACATTGGAAAATTGCTGAGTTGAATGTGCCGCGTGCTGCACCGATTCAGCAATTGAATGAAGCCCTACAAGGCCAGACAATACAACAATTTGGCAATATCAAAGAGGCTTTTAAATCAGCGCTTGAGCAGACAAATAACAATCAGCTGATTTTAGCCTGTGGTTCGTTTCATACTTTAGAAGCGATTTGGGAGTATTTGGAAGAATGTCAATGAATAACAAACAACGCTGGATGGGTGGCGTTGTTTTATTAGGTGGTGGTGTTTTATTGGCAGCATTACTTCTAAAAGGAAATGAAGAAATAAAACATGTGGGCGCTGAACCACAAACCTCTACATCACCGAAGCCACAAGCTAAGCCAAAGCCATCAGCACAAGAAGGGCAGATGGTACAGCTACAGCCGCTTGCAGTAGATGTGGAAACAGAGAAACGTCTTCTGGAAGAACAACGCCGTTCCCGTGAAAAAGCTGTCGCGGAACAAGAAGCTCGTGCTGCTCAGTTCTTGGCAATGCAACAACAAGCAGAAGCAGATGCAGCGCGTAAAGCCGCTGCAGAATATGCTGCGATTAATGCACGCCGTGCTGCTGCGCAGGAAAGTTCAGATAATATCCCTCCTGAAGTTGCAGGTGGTGAAGGTAAGACAAAAGGACAGCAGACTGATACAAAAAAGCCAGTAGATACAGCTAAAGCAGATGCAGATAAAAAAGCTGCTGAAGCGAAGAAGCAAGCAGAAGCCGACAAAAAAGCCGCTGAGGCAAAGCGTCAGGCCGAAGCTGATAAAAAAGCAGCAGAAGCTAAGAAACAAGCCGAGGCAGAAAAGAAAGCTGCTGAAGCTAAAAAGCATAAGGCTGAAGCAGAGAAAAAGGCTGAAGAAGCTAAACATCAAGCTGAGGCAGAAAAGAAAGCTGAAGCTAAGAAACATGCTGAAGCAGAAAAGAAAACAGCAGAAGCTAAACATAAAGCTGAAGCAGAGAAAAAAGCTGAAGCTGAGAAAGCGCGTGAATTGCTTGAAAATGGCGATAAGAAATGGATGGTGCAGGTTGCATTGGCTGCTAATCAGGCAAATGCAGATGCTGTTGTTTCTAAACTACGCGCTAAAGGTTATAAGGTCACGACAAGCCCAACCAGTAAAGGTATTCGTATTATGGTTGGACCAGCAAAAGACCGTGATACTGCAGATGCAGCTCGTAAGAAAATTACCTCTGACTCCAGTTTAAACATGAAGTCAGCTTGGGTGATTGATTGGGTGCCATTAGATCAGCGCTAATCTGATCATAAGTTTATTCAAGATCTAGTTAAGATGGATTCGACAATTGTTGTTGAATCCATTTTACATTTTCAGGGGTGAATAAACGGTCAATATTTTTCCAAATAATATGGTAACCATATCCACCTTGTTTCATTTCTTTAACAGCATCATCAATTGTCCAATCTTCAAAAATAATTCGGTACATTGCAACGCTGGCGCCGGTACGGTCTGAACCATGGTAACAGTGTAATAAAACACGTTGGTGATTTTGTTTGGCAATTTTAATTTGCTGCATGACTTCTAATAGATCTTGTCTGTTAATAGCCCATGTGTCGATAGGAATGTGAACAAGATTAAAATTTTCATTTTTAAATACTAATTCATCTGAGTCTTTAGCTCTTAAATTAATAATAGTTCCAATTTGATGGTGCTTTAACTCGGGAATCATTGCTGCATTTGGTTGTTCGCTACGAAAAACATCATTACTCACTTGATAGAAATTATGGGTTTGAGAAACTAAAGTTCCCCAATCTTTGGGTCTATGCTCATGTGCAATGCTTTCATGTTGCATACATCCTTGTAGGTTTAAACACAGAACAAAAGCAATGAGGGAGAGTTTTTTCATGTTTGATACCGTCGAAGCTCATGAGGATCATGGGCACAAATAATTTCAATCGTTGGCTCATGTTGAGCCAAATGCTGTATTTTTTTCAGGTTAACAAGACGCTTTTCATTATCTTCTGCAAATGTTTTTTCCAGAAGGGTCAGCGATCTTAATTTATTTTTAGGATTTAACTCTAGGTGTGAGTAGTAAGCATCTCCGCAGAACAATAACCACTGATTTTGCTGTTGGATGGCAATTCCACAATGTCCGGCAGAATGACCTAATAATGGCACCATTAAAATTTCATCTTGGAATAACGGGAAACCTTTGACTTTTTCAAGATTAAACCATTTTTCACCCTGCTGATATTCAACAAAATTCCAGTATCGATGATGATTATATTGATTAGTTCTATAACGAAGCTTACCTTTAAAATTAGGTAATTGTGCAGCATTATATTCAGCGGCTAATACATGAACTGTGGCATGAGGAAAATCCGAAATGCCACCTGCATGGTCAAAGTCGAGGTGAGTCACAAAGATGTGTTGTACATCTTTAGGATGAAATCCTAATTTTTGTATTTGCTGAATCGCGCTGAATTCAAGATTCGGCTCAATTTTTCCCAAACGTTTGACTAAAGAGCCAAGGCGCTGTTGCATGTGTAAATAATCTTGCAGACCAAATCCGGTATCAATGAGCACAAGGCCTCGATCAGTTTCTACCAAAAGACAATGGCATACAACGTCAGCTTTCCAGCCTTTCTGCCCAAATAAAGGTGCGCAGACAGGACACATACTGCCGCATTTTAAATGATGAATTTTATGGATCATGATTGTTGTTTTTTGCACAAACTCCTTGGGAGTTATAACTGATCTCGACAGTAAAAACCATGTGTATTCAATAATGCAAAAAAAAGCCATCGGTTGAGATGGCTTGGAGATGGAAACATTCGTTTATGAGCTTTAGTTAGTTTTCTTTGCTTTTTCTCATTATTGATTACGCGCTTTATTGGTTTTTTAGGCAACTTTTCAAATGTCTAACTATGCACTTCGCTTGTTTTGCAGGGAACCTTTCAGATGCTTGCCTACGCACTGCGTTTGTCTTGCAAGTGATAAAGCCTTTATTCGGCTTTATCACTTTCAGGCTGTGGTGTGAGACGTAAATAAGGTTTCACCGCAGTATAGCCTTTAGGGAAACGTTGTTTAATTTCTTCTTCATCTTTCAAAGAAGGAATAATCACAACATCTTCGCCTTGTTGCCAGTTCGCTGGAGTAGCTACTTTATGCTTGTCGGTTAATTGTAATGAATCTACTACACGTAAGACTTCGTTAAAGTTACGACCAGTCGAAGCAGGGTAAGTAATAATTAAACGAACTTTTTTGTTCGGATCAATAATGACTAAAGAGCGAACTGTAAGCGTTTCACTAGCATTTGGATGAATAAAACCATAGAGCTCAGATACTTTGCGGTCTTTGTCGGCAATAATTGGAAAATTAACTGTAGTATTTTGAGTTTCATTAATGTCATTAATCCAGCCTTTATGCGACTCAACGTCATCTACAGATAGGGCAATCGCTTTAACATTACGTTTTTCAAATTCATCTTTTAATTTCGCTGTATAGCCTAATTCTGTTGTACATACAGGGGTATAGTCAGCGGGATGTGAAAATAAAATACCCCAACTATCACCTAAAAAATCATAAAAACTAATTGTGCCTTCGCTTGATTCTTGTTGAAAATCAGGGGCAGTGTCTCCTAATCGTAATGTCATGATCTTTCCTCAGTTGCTTAAAATTTGTTATATGTTGAAATGACTATGCCGCAATTTATTTATTATTAAAATTATTGTTTTTGTATTTTATTATGAAATTTTTATATAAGTGTAAATATATATGACTAAAACTCGTTAATTTATGGCCTGAATCAATGTAACTTTAAGATAAATTTGCTAAATTAGATTTCTCGGAAGTTGTGTTCAATAGATAAGCGTTAATGTTGAGTTTTAGGTGCCAGATGCATTAAAGGGGCTTAGATAAAGGGTAAAACCGTTTATCTAACTATCAGATTTTTTTTATGGGTTTTGTGCAAACCCCTTGTACTTCAAATTTCTGACACCATAATAAACGACTGAGAAAAAATTTATTCATTTGACCAAGCAAGATTTAGAGAGTTTATCCATGTTGGCAAGTCTGATCGGAGGTATCTTCGGTACAAAAAATGAGCGTGAACTCAAACGCATGCGCAAAATTGTTGAGCAAATCAATGCGCTCGAGCCGACGATATCAGCTTTAAGCGATGCAGACTTATCTGCAAAAACTCCAGAATTCAAACAATGTTATAACAATGGCGAAAGTTTAGATAAGTTACTCCCTGAAGCGTTTGCAGTTTGTCGTGAGGCAGCAAAACGTGTGATGGGCATGCGTCACTACGATGTGCAATTGATTGGTGGTATTACTCTCCACGAAGGCAAAATTGCCGAAATGCGTACCGGTGAAGGTAAAACCCTTATGGGTACTTTGGCGTGTTACCTAAACGCATTAAGTGGCGAAGGCGTTCATGTGATTACCGTGAACGATTACTTGGCACAGCGTGACGCTGAGTTAAACCGTCCATTATTTGAGTTTTTAGGTTTAAGCATTGGTACAATTTATTCAATGCAAGAACCGTCAGAAAAAGCAGCGGCTTATCTTGCTGACATTACTTATGGTACCAATAACGAATTTGGTTTTGACTACTTACGTGACAACATGGTGTTTTCTTTAGCAGAAAAGAAACAACGTGGTTTGCACTATGCCATTATCGATGAAGTTGACTCAATCTTAATTGATGAAGCACGTACCCCATTAATTATTTCTGGTCAAAGTGAAGACTCTTCACATCTCTATACAGCAATCAATACAATTCCACCAAAACTACGCCCGCAAAAAGAAGAAAAAGTTGCGGATGGTGGGCATTTCTGGATTGATGAAAAGCAACGTTCAGTTGAAATGACTGAAATCGGTTATGAAACTGTAGAGCAAGAACTTATTCAAATGGGCTTATTGGCTGAAGGCGAAAGCTTGTATTCGGCAACAAACCTAAACCTTGTTCACCATGTATCTGCCGCTATTCGTGCGCATTTCTTATTCCAACGTGACGTTCATTATATTATTCATGATGGTGAAGTCATCATTGTTGATGAGCATACTGGCCGTACAATGCCGGGTCGTCGTTGGTCAGAGGGTCTGCACCAAGCAGTTGAAGCAAAAGAAGGTTTGGAAATTCAGCCTGAAAACCAGACTTTAGCGACAACTACATTCCAGAACTATTTCCGTCTTTATAAAAAGCTTTCAGGTATGACAGGTACTGCTGATACTGAAGCTGCGGAAATGAAGGAAATTTATGGTCTTGATGTTGTTATTATTCCGACACATCGTCCAATGATTCGTAATGACCAAAACGATTTAATCTATTTAAACCGTAACGGCAAATATAATGCGATTATTCAAGAAATTATGAATATTCGTGAGCAAGGTGTTGCACCGATTCTAATTGGTACAGCAACCATTGAAGCCAGTGAAATTCTATCTTCTAAGTTGATGCAAGCTGGTATTCACCATGAAGTGTTGAATGCTAAACAGCACGAGCGTGAAGCAGACATTATTGCTCAGGCGGGTAGCCCGAATGCAGTAACAATTGCAACCAACATGGCTGGTCGTGGTACAGATATTATCTTGGGTGGTAACTGGAAAGCGAAACTTGCCAAGCTTGAAAATCCAACAGCAGAAGATGAAGCACGTCTAAAAGCACAGTGGGAGCAGGACCACGAAGATGTATTGCAAGCAGGTGGTTTGCACATTATTGGTTCTGAACGCCATGAATCACGTCGTATTGACAACCAGCTGCGTGGCCGTGCGGGTCGTCAAGGTGACCCTGGTGTTTCTCGTTTCTATTTATCTCTTGAAGATGACCTCATGCGTATTTTCGCAGGTGACCGTGTTGTTGCCATGATGCGTGCAATGGGCTTACAAGAAAATGAAGCGATTGAACACAAAATGGTAAGTCGCTCTATCGAAAATGCTCAGCGTAAAGTTGAAGCACGTAACTTCGATATCCGTAAGAACTTATTGAAATACGATGATGTGAATAATGAACAACGTAAGATCATTTATTCACAACGTGATGAAGTGTTAGCAGAAAATACTTTACAAGATTACGTTGAAGAGATGCATCGTGAAGTCATGCAAGCCATGATTGCCAACTTTATTCCACCTGAATCAATTCATGACCAATGGGATATTGAAGGTTTAGAAAATGCTTTACGTATTGATTTAGGTATTGAACTTCCGGTTCAGGAATGGTTAGAACAAGACCGCCGTCTTGATGAAGAAGGTCTGGTTGAGCGTATTAGCGATGAAGTGCTCGAACGTTATCGTCAACGCCGTGCGCAAATGGGTGATGAGTCAGCAGCAATGCTTGAGCGTCATTTCGTTCTAAACTCTCTTGATCGCCACTGGAAAGATCATTTAGCTGCAATGGATTATTTACGCCAAGGTATTCACTTACGTGGCTACGCGCAAAAGAACCCGGAGCAGGAATACAAAAAAGAAGCGTTTAACCTGTTTGTGAACATGTTAGGCGTCATTAAAACTGATGTTGTGACTGATTTGTCTCGTGTACATATTCCAACACCAGAAGAACTTGCAGAAATGGAAGCTCAACAGCAGCAACAAGCTGAGTCGATGAAGCTTTCTTTTGAACATGACGATGTAGATGGCTTAACAGGTGAAGTGACTGCCTCTCAAGAAGCACTCAATGAGCCGGCTGGTGAACAACAAATGTTCCCAGTACCAGAAAGTCGTAATGCACCATGTCCATGTGGTTCTGGTTTAAAATATAAACAGTGTCACGGTAAAATTTAATTTTCGTGATAAAAAAAGCAGAACAATCGTTCTGCTTTTTTTCATTTGTAGTAAGCCTGTGAATAATGTTTGCAGTTTTAAGCATTAAATGCTATTTACTTCTCATCCAGAGTGTATGTTGGAAAGACAATGAAAAAAGTATTACAACCTTTATTTTTAACTGTTCTTGCTGTACCAAGTTTTGTTTTCGCAGCAGAAACAGCTTCAGCACCTCAAACCACAACGGTTGATAAGGTTCTTGCGGCAAAAGGCCCAACTTCGGCTCAGGCTGTAGTGAAACAAGAGAATACGACGGTAATTAGCCCTCGTACAGGTATTCGTTATACATTGGGTAACACAGGTAATCGCCCAATCATTTTACAAACTGCTGCAATTGCTCCAGCAAACTCTGCAAACATTAATCGTATTGTGGCAACTAACCCAGCTCTATCTGCAAAAAGCCAAGAAAAAGCAAAAATTGCATTAATTGGTGAAGCAGCAGTTGCGGGCGCAGCAGCTGTGGCGGCAAGTAATGTAACTGCTCCTGCAGCGACAAACAGTGTTGCACCAGCAAACCCTGCATCAATGAATTAATTTTCATATATAAAAAAGCCGGTCAATTTTGAACCGGCTTTTTTATATTAGGGTGTTTGAAAATACTTAAATCTGATTATTCACATCTTCATTCTTGGTTTCACGAATAAGTAAAAAGGCAACCAATGACAAAAGTGATGCCGCTGTAAGATAATAACCTACAGCATACAAACCATAAGTTTCAGCAAGTTTTGTGGCAATTAATGGCGCAAACGATGCACCAAAAATACCAGCTAAGTTAAAGGTTAATGCTGAACCTGTATAACGAACTGAAGTTGGGAAAATCTCAGAAAGAACCGTACCAATCGGGCCATAGGTCAAACCCATAATTGATAGGCCAGTACATAAGAAAAGAAAAACGATAAGAGTATTTCCAGACTCTAACATGCTAGAGAAGAATAATCCGAAGATCGCAGCAGCGATACATACACCAACTGAAGTTGCTTTACGTCCAAATTTTTCTGCAAAAATAGCAGATAAAGGTATGAAGGCTGCAAAACAAAGTGTGGCAAAAAGTTGAAGTTCTAAAAACTCACCACGTGCATACCCCAGTTTTGTCGTTCCCCAGTTAAGTGCAAACACTGTGGTCAAATAAAACACCACGAAAGTGCAAATTGCGGCAATTGTGCCGAGAATAAGCTTTCCAGTGTGTTTCGTGACAACTTCTTTAAATGGAATATTAACTTCTTTTTGCTTATCTAAAACTTTCTGGAAAGCTGGAGTTTCATGGAGTTTTAAACGGATATATAAACCAACAATAACCAAAATTGCACTGGCAATAAATGGAATACGCCAGCCCCATTGCATGAATGCTTGTTCAGGAATAGCGGCACTTAAAAGTAAGAATGAACCCGTTGCTAAAATAAAACCAATAGGTGCACCAAGCTGAGGGAACATGCCATACCATGCACGCTTACCTTCTGGAGCATTTTCAGTTGCAAGTAGTACAGCACCACTCCATTCGCCTCCTAGACCTAAACCTTGTCCTAGACGGCAAACTGCTAATAGTAATGGTGCGACAATCCCGATTTGGGCATAAGTCGGAAGTAAACCAATACATACCGTTGATATACCCATAGTAAGCAAGGCTGCCACTAGGGTTGCTTTACGTCCAATACGATCCCCCAAATGACCAAATAGCGCTGCACCAATAGGGCGGGCAATAAAAGCAATCGCAAAGGTTGCTAGTGACTGTAAGACTGCGGCACTGCCACTGCTAGCAGGGAAAAACAGATGTGGAAAGATAATCACGGCAGCAGTTGCATAGATATAAAAGTCGAAGAACTCAATGGTTGTACCGACTAAGCTTGCAAACAAAACCCGTGTTTTTGAATTGGTGGCTACTACAGGAGCAGCTGTCGCAGAGGTTGACTCCATATAAGTCCTTATATCAGTTAAAATTTATTTTTAGTTTACTATTCTCATTAAAGGCATATTTTTCTTCAAAGAATAGTGTGAAAGAACATCTTCCATGACTCTTTCAGGATCACTGAATATGAGTGAAAAATGGATTAAACAACGTACCAATAGATTGCAAGAAAGTGTGCACCTGCACCTAAAAGTACAAAAATATGCCATATCGCATGGGTATATCTTACCTTTTTTAACGCGTAAAACAATGCTCCAACGGTGTAAGCTAAACCTCCAGTAATCAATAACATCAAAGCATCTTTACTTAAATAGATACGCATATCATCCATTACAAAAACGGCAAGCCACCCCATAAGAACATAAGCGAGCAAAGAGATTTTCTGAAAACGATGAATAAAAACTAACTTGAAAAGTGTACCAATTGCAGCAATGCTCCAGAGTGCAATAAGCAGAATATGAGCTTTTTGTGTAGGTATCGCAATACTCAAGAACGGGGTATATGTACCGGCAATTAAATAATAAATAGCAGTGTGGTCGAGTTTCTTATACCAGTAACGTAAGTTTTGGGTCTGGGCAAAATGATAGAGAGTCGAACTGGTAAAAACGAGAATGAGGCTAAATGAATATACCCACAAACCCACCCACTGTGCGGTGGAAAGATAAGAACCTTTTATAATTAAAAGGATAGATGCAATCACGGCCATAACAACGCCAGCACCATGGCTATAGGCATTAAAAAGTTCTTCTTTAGGATCGTAAGTTTCTAACACCGATTTGCTCATAAGTTTATTTTTTTGATTAAAAATACAAATGTATAGAAATACAAAACAGTCGTAAAGTTATTTTATTTTTAATCCTATACCCTTTAAACTTTCACTTTATATGAGTCACCATTCTTTAGGTATATCTGTGTCGGTTTTCTCCTTTGAGCAAGAACAGCAATTCTTTCATGAAATCAAACAAATGCTTGATGAGCAAAGTTTTGAGCGTTTGATTTTGAGCCAATATAAAGGAGAGATGGCACAGCTAGAAAAAATCACTTTCCGTATTGTGGAGTTAAATGGGAAAAAACAGCTTTCAGCTTTATATCATTATACTACTCAAGATGTGACTAAAAACTATACCTTTGAAGAGGGGTTAGAACAGATCGCAATACTGATTGTTCAATGTAAACAAGCAAATTTATTTTCAACTCTGCAAGAAATTCAGCTTAAAAAAAATAAGAAAAAAGCCATGCTTAATATGGGTAAAAAGCAAAGTACGAATACGACTCCAACAGTACAGGCGCATGATCGTGAAAAACACCGTTATGTACAGCAAGGCAGTGCATTTTTAAAAGAGCTTGGTATTACCGATGAAAAAGCTCAAATCATTCCAAGCATGGCTCGTAAATGGAAGCAGATTAATAAATTTATCGAAATTTTTGCGAGTGCGTATGAGCAGATCAATGCAGAGCAAAAAGAGTTACGCATCGTCGATTTTGGTTCAGGGAAAGGCTATTTAACTTTTGCTTTGTATGATTATTTACAGGAACAACAAAAGATACCGCTCATTACAGGTGTAGAGTTGCGCCGTAACTTGGTTGAGTTTTGCCAGAATGTGGCAGACAAAGTGCATTTTAATCATTTGGACTTTTTTGAAGGCGATGTTCGTAGTTATCAGCCAGAAAAACTGGACGTTATGATTGCTTTGCATGCGTGTGATATCGCGACTGATTTTGCCATTCATACCGGAATTCGTTTGAACGCTTCAATGATTATGTGCGCGCCGTGCTGTCACAAAGAATTACGTCCACAACTACATAGTCCTGAAGTTTTACAACCCATGCTACAGTTTGGTATTCATGCTGGACAGCAAGCTGAGATGTTGACCGATACTTTGCGTGCGTTACTTTTAAAAGCGTATGGTTATGAAACCAAAGTTTTTGAGTTTGTATCACTTGAGCATACCAGCAAAAATAAAATGATTTTGGCAACAAAACGCAAAGACGTTTCTCAACCTGATGCGAAAATTATGGCTCAAATTCAAGCATTGAAAGAAATGTATGGGATTAAAAAACAGACCTTGGAATTGTTGTTACAAGATCAGTTGCCAATCGAAAATATTGGTTGCAAATGCTAGGAAGGTGAGTGGATGTATAAAATTATAGCGGGTGATTGGAAACAGCTTGAGAAGGACGCCAAATACATCCGTGAACAAGTTTTTATTCAAGAGCAAGGTATTGCACCCGAAGACGAGTGGGATGATTTTGATGCCACTGCTGTGCATTTTATGGTGTATGACAAAGAGCAGCCTATCGCTACAGCACGCTTGTTACCGCAGCATAGTGTAGGACGTGTTGCTGTTTTAATGCCTTATCGAAAGCAGGGTATAGGTAAAATTTTAATGCAGCATATTATTGACTATGCGCGTAATCAAAAATTGCCTTATTTAAAGCTTTCCGCGCAAACTTATGTGACAGCTTTTTATGAAGCCCTAGGTTTTAAAGTGCAGGATGAGGTTTACCAAGATTGTGGTATTCCACATATTGATATGACTTTAGCGTTAAGTTGAGATTCCTTTTTAGAAATCTCAACTTTGAATTACTTCATCGCATTCCAACTTTCGATGGCTTGTAAGCCTGTTTCCAAACCAACTTCATAACTGTAACGAAGTTTTTTCGGATTTGTCTTAAAACGCCCTGCCATATTTTTAAGAGGCGGTGGACATACCTCTAAAATTTGCTGTTCAGGGTTACTGCTACGAACAAATTCAACTGAAGCATTATAACGGGCACAGCGGTTACGCAAACTATTTGCAAAACCGTAATAGTGTTTAAAAGCATATTTCGCAAGGAATTGGTCGCCTCGGCTACTGGCTTTAAAGTAGTTCTTCGGGCGAGTTCGTAAAACTAATAGCTTTTTGACACCACTTTGCTGAGCCGTCCAGCGAACAGGTAGAGCATCTGCAACGCCGCCATCAAAGTAGGGTTCACCCATAATATCGACGGGATGGCGCGTTAAAACCGGAATTGAGCTAGAAGCACGCAGTGCATTTAACAGATTATCTTTACCAGCACGAAGATACTCAGCATGACCTGTTTTAGCATGCGTCAACACCATATAAAAATCTGGATTTTTGGCAAAAAGGCTCTGTTGATCAAGAGGATGTTCTTTTTCACCAATTTCCCACATCCATTTTAAATCAAGTAAATCGCCACCTTTAAAGAAGCGCTTATAATCGATAAATTCAGGACGGAGGGAATGATCAATATAAAATGTTAAAGTTCGGCCTTGTTGACCTGCCAAGTAATTAGCCACATTGGTCGAACCGGAAGATACACCAACATATAAGTCAAAAGGATTGAACTGTTGTTGTAGAAAAGCATCAAGTACACCACTGGTAAAGGCACCACGCATGCCTCCACCTTCTACAACCAGTGCATTGCGGGAAAAATCTGTCATTTGAAAAATATCTGATTACTGATGTGAATGCTGATGTTCTTGCATGTCCATTCCAGGCATGTTGTCATGCTGACTTTGTTGATCTATCGATTTTTCAGCTTTTTGTTGCATTTCGTGCTGTTGAGCTTTGCGCTGAGCACCTGGCATATAGTCAGGTTCATTACTCATTGCTAAATAGAAAAAGCCAAGGAAAATTGCACTTAAAACACCAACGATCAGAACAAATTTCCAGCCTAAAACTGCTGATTCGGAAGAATTTTTATCGGACATAAGGATTTCTCGAATGTGCTGTAGAAGCACAAAAATGAAGTCTATTTATAGCATATTTAGGCTGTAGGCAGAAATCTTAAAGAACATAAAGAAAAACCCATATAAATAAAATATATTTATATGGGTAAGGTTTATGCAGTTTTTAAATATTTAATAGATTTAAATTATTGAATATTTTGCTTCTGCTCAGCTTTGGTTTTTAGTAATGCTGGTGGTGTGAATCGCTCACCATATTTGATAGCTAACTCTTCGGCGCGTTTTTCTGCTTTATCAATACCATATTGGTTCAGGAACTGAATCGCTCCACCAGTCCAAGGGGCATAACCAATTCCAAAAATAGAACCAACATTGGCATCAATAACCGATTCCAACACACCTTCTTCATAACAGCGTAAGGTATCTAAAGCCTGTACAAACAAAATGCGATCAATCATATCTTGCTCTGAAATATCATGATCTTTCTGCCAACGGTTTAAGCCTTCCCATAGGTGTTTTTTACCATTTTCAGGATAGTCATAGAAACCTGCACCAGCAGCTTTACCTTTACGGTTTAGTTCATGAATCATGGTATGAATCACTTCATCTACTGGTGTTTTCGGTAACTCTTTGCCTTCAGCTAGTAGAGCTTTACGTGCTTCACTGGCAACATGCTCGGTTAAGGTTAAAGACACTTCATCTTGAATCGCAAGTGGTCCCACAGGCATGCCAGCTTTCAGTGCTGCCATCTCAATACGCGCTGGATGGACGCCTTCGGCAAGCAAGCGCATACCTTCTTGAATAAAAGTACCAAATACACGACTGGTAAAGAAACCTCGGCTATCATTAACAACAATCGGTGTTTTTCCAATTTGCTGTACGAAGTCGTAGGCTTTAGCAAGTGTCTCTGCGGAGGTGTTTTTACCTTTAATAATCTCAACCAACTGCATTTTGTCGACAGGGCTAAAGAAATGCAGACCGATAAAAGCTTTATCATCCTTACTTGCTTGAGCTAAACCTGTAATTGGCAGGGTTGATGTATTCGATGCCATTACACCGTTAGGCGCTAAGTATTGTTCAGCTTCACGAGTGACTTTAGCTTTGAGTTCTTGATTCTCAAATACCGCCTCAATAATTAAATCACAGCCTTGTAAGTCTTCAGCAGAAGCTGTAGCCGTAATGAGCGACAAAACTTGATCACGTTTTTCTGCCGTCATGCGGCCTTGTGAAACACGCTTGTCTAGCAATTTCTGAGAATATGCTTTGCCTTTCTCAGCATTTTCAACAGATACGTCTTTAAGTACAACAGGAATGCCTTTAATGGCTGTTGAATATGCAATACCAGCACCCATCATGCCTGCACCTAACACACCAACTTTAGTTGCTTGCCATTTTGCAACGTCGGCAGGGCGGCTTGCACCAGACTTAATTGCATTTAGGCCATGCCAGAAAGTGCCGATCATATTTTTAGAAATTTGGCCTGTTGTAAGTTGAGTAAAGTAGCGAGACTCAATACGTAAAGCAGTATCTACATCAACTTGAGCGCCTTCAACTGCAGCAGCCATAATCGCTTCAGGGGCAGGGTAGCAGCCTTTAGTTTTGTCTTTTAACATGGCTGGGGCAATTGCAAGAACTTGTGCAACTGCTGGAGTTTTTGGATCACCACCCGGGATTTTGTAGCCTTTTACATCAAAAGGCTGCTGAGATTTTGGATTGGCCTTTATCCAAGCAATTGCTTTATCTAAAAGCTCTTGTTCATTTTCGGCAGTATCGTGGATTAAGCCTAAAGACTTGGCTTTATCAACACCGAACTGCTTACCTTCCATTAAAAATGGAAATGCATTTTGAAGACCGAGCAAACGGACCATACGTACAATCCCACCGCCACCCGGAAGTAAACCTAAAGTAACTTCTGGTAGGCCAAATTTGCTTTTCGGATCATTGATTGCAATACGGTGATGGCAACTTAAAGCTATTTCCCATCCACCGCCCAGTGCCGTTCCATTCAATGCTGCAACAACTGGAGTACCAAGCGTTTCAATTGTACGTAAATGACCTTTTAACTTCTCAACCATATTGAAAAAGTCAGTTGCATGCTCAGGTTGAACTTGAATTAGCTCATCTAGGTCGCCGCCTGCAAAGAACGTTTTTTTAGCCGAACGGAAAATAATGCCTGAAAGTTCTGTTTCTGCTTTAAGTTTCTGAGTGACCTCATCAAGCGAGTCACGAAACTCAGCATTCATGGTGTTTGCAGATTGTCCAGTTGAATCAAGCGTTAAAATGACAATATTGTCGGAATTTTTTTCGTATTGAATTGCACTCATCTTTATCTATCCCTAAATTTTTATACACGTTCAATAATGGTCGCAATACCCATACCACCGCCGACACAGAGCGTCGCTAAACCGCGCTTTTTATCTTGTCGTTCAAGCTCATCAAGTAGGGTGCCTAAAATCATGGCACCAGTTGCGCCTAAAGGATGTCCTAAAGCAATTGCACCGCCATTTACATTGACTTTCTCAGCAGGGACATTGAGCTCATTAATAAAACGCATCACGACAGCTGCAAATGCTTCGTTGACTTCAAATAAGTCAATATCATCAATCGTAAGGCCTGCTTTTTCCAAAGCTTTACGTGCAGCAGGTGCAGGACCAGTTAGCATGATGGTTGGGTCGGTACCGACTAGGGCAGTCGCCAAAACTTTAGCGCGTGGTTTTAAATTTTGTTCTTTCACTGCTTTTTCTGAAGCCAGTAAAACGAGAGCTGCTCCATCGACAATACCTGATGAGTTACCTGCGTGATGAACATGATTTACTTTTTGTGCTTCTGGATATTTTTGTAAAGCAACTGCATCAAAACCCATTTGCCCCATCATTTCAAAACTTGGGTTGAGTTTTGCAAGGCCTTCGAGTGTGGTATTGCCTTTAATAAATTCATCTTTTTCTAAAATCACCACACCTGAATGATCTTTGACTGGCACGACTGATTGATTGAAATAACCATTTGCTTGAGCTGCTGCTGCTTTTTGTTGCGACTTTACGGCAAAATTATCAACATCTTCACGGCTATAACCGTCTAAGGTTGCGATAAGATCAGCCCCGATACCTTGTGGAACAAAAGATGATTTAAGGTTGGTTTCCGGATCTAACGCCCATGGTCCACCATCAGAACCCATTGGAATACGCGACATTGATTCAACACCGCCAGCAACCACTAAATCTTCCCAACCAGAGCGGACTTTCATTGCTGCCATGTTGACGGCTTCTAAACCTGAAGCACAAAAGCGGTTAATTTGTACGCCAGCAACATCATCATTCCAACCAGCAGCAATTGCTGCGGTTTTGGCAATGTCCCCACCTTGATCGCCAATTGGTGTTACGCAGCCCAGAACAATATCGTCCACTTTAGATGTATCAAGCTGATGGCGCTGTTGCAATTCGTTTAATAGGGTGGTGAGTAATGATATTGGTTTTACTTCATAAAGAGAGCCGTCTTTTTTTCCTTTTCCGCGTGGTGTGCGAATGGCATCAATAATATAAGCCTCGCTCATAACAGTTCCTTTTTTATTGCTTAAAATTTATTTGTGCTTTGAGTGTACTGGTTTTAATAGCGAGCGCAATGACGATAAGCGCACCAGTCAGGTGATGATTTTTGCCAATAGAGATATAAAAAAGCCCAAGTTGAACTTGGGCTAGATGTGAATATAAAGAGATTTAAGAATTAGTGGTAACCATGTAGTTGGCGATATAAGCCAGGAGTTACACCAGTCCACTTTTTAAATGCACGGTGGAATGTACTGGTTTCACTAAAGCCTACCTGTTGAGCAACATCTTCAAGTGTTAATTCAGGGTTGAGCAACAAGTGAATCGCAGCATCTCGACGTAGAGCATCTTTTACGCCTTGATAGCTTTTACCTTCAGCAGCTAAGCGGCGGCGTAAAGTTTGCGGAGATAAATAAAGCATTGATGCAACGTCGTTAAGCGTTGGCATTTCTTCACCAATTTGACTCTTGAGTACGTCACGAATACGAGAAGTCAGCGAGTTGGTGTTCTTGAATTTTACTAAAAGCTGAGCAGGGGCTGCTTTCAAGAACTCTTCTAGCGTTTTTTCATCTTGACGGATTGGTAAATCAAGATAATCAGCTGCAAAGGTTATTTCAGTACGTGGTGCATCAAACTGCATAACTGGCGCAAAGAATAAAGCATCATATTCATCTGCATGTGCAGGGCGCGGATAGCTAAAATGAACACGTTCTAATGGTAAGCGGCGTTCAATCAGCCAAGATGCCAAACCATGCCAAATCATGAGCATACTTTCAGTAATGAAATGATCTGGATCTAATGTTTTTGGAATGAGAGGTACTAAACGTGCTTCGTGTTTGTCACGCTCTAGCGTTACCGACCATTCATCACCAAATAATTTATAAAACTGAGATGAGAGTTCAAGGGCTTGGCCCAAGGTTTTTGCATGAATAATCAACTGACACATAATGGCAAAAGTGCCCAAACGACGCGGCTGTACATCAAAGCCGACGTGTTCATCTTGTGTGACCATCCATAACATTTTTATAAAACGGGTATATTGTTCTGGTGAGATTCGAGCTTTAGGTTGACGTAATAGTTCCGCTTCGATACCCACATGTGAAAGTAACGTCTCGACATCCATGCCAAGGCGTTTTACGCCTGTCAAAGCCGCATTCACGAAGTGGATGCTAATCGTATCGCGACTCATATTGAATCCTTCAGTCTCTTTGATGTTCACTTTAAATTGACCTAAATGACCGTCTAAAAAAATAAATTGGCGATTTACAACAGTGTAAAAGCACTTTTTACATGTTAAATTGCCGAAATGATCAAGGTAAATGGCTGAACATGACATTGTTTTAGAATATTTGCTTAACTAATATAAAAGAAAATTCGAATAATAGTGGTTAAAAATACGATGACGACAGCATTAAATGGACTTAAAGTTCTCGATTTCTCAACGCTCTTACCTGGACCTTTTGCCACAATGTATTTGGCCGATATGGGGGCAGAAGTCATCCATATCGAATCTCCATCCCGTCCAGATCTCATTCGGATAATGCCGCCATATGCCAATGGACAGGCGACTGCACATAGTTATCTAAACCGAAATAAACAGTCGATTGTTCTCGATTTAAAAGATGCTGCCAGTATTGATCTGATAAAAGCCAAGATTTCCGAGTTTGATATTGTCATAGAACAATTTCGACCAGATGTCATGCGCCGTTTAGGATTGGACTATGCAACGCTTGCAGAAATTAACCCGCGTTTAATTTATTGCTCAATTACAGGTTATGGACAAACAGGAAACTACAAAGATCGAGCTGGACACGACATTAATTACTTAGCTTTAGCAGGTATTGCTGGATATAGTGGCCGACAAGATAGTGGTCCACCACCGCTTGGCATTCAAGTTGCCGATATTGCAGGTGGATCATTACATGCAGTTATTGCTATTTTGGCTGCGGTCGTTGAGCGCAGCCGTAGTGGTATAGGCCAATATATTGATATTTCCATGACGGATTGTGTGGCGAGTCTAAATAGTATGGCTGCGTCAGCTAAGCTTGCAGGACAAGTTGAACAGGCGCCAGAACAGGGAATGCTTAATGGAGGTATTTTCTATGACTATTATATGACTCAAGATGGTCGTTATCTTTCGATTGGCAGTCTTGAACCACAATTTATGGCTGGGTTGTCTGCTGCATTAGATTTACCTGTGTTATTGCAAAAAGGCGCATCATTAGATGCCGAAGATCGACAGGAAGTTAAACAAGCCATTCAGGAAAAAATTAAAACCAAAACATTTAAAGAGTGGCATGAAATTTTTGCAAATCTTGATGTGTGTGTAGAGCCAGTATTGAGTTTAAGTGAGGCTTTAAATTCACCGTTAGCACAACAACGTGGATGGATTGTGAATGTACCTTTGCAAAATAATACGGCAGATACAGAACCTCAAGTTGCATGCCCAATTAAGTTCTCACGTTCCCAAATGCGATATTCCTTTGTAGGTCAAAAGCTTGGCGAGGGGCAGTGGTAAGGTTAGAGGGCTATTTCTTATACAGTAAGTACTAAGATTATTATCTGATTAATCAATTGATTAACATTTTGAATAATTTCTTTACATAAAATTAGCGTAACCTTTATAAACAAAGACATAAAAGGTTCGTAAACATGAAAACGCATAAATCTTTGATGGTTTCCTGTTTATCCGTTTTATCAATTACTCTTTTTGTTCAGCATGCACAAGCTGCTGCTGCATTTGACCCAAATAGTTCTTGGATGTTGGGTGATTGGAACGGGCAACGTACAGCGTTACAAGCACAAGGTTATGATTTTTCTTTTGGATATACCGGTGAATACGCCGGTATTTTAGATTCAAAGAATACTTCTACACACGGTAGCGCTTATACAGGGCAACTTGCTTTAGGTTCGCATTTGGACCTAGGTAAAATTTTAGGGTGGCAAGATACTGAAGCTCAAATCACTTTAACTTATCGTGATGGGCAATCGCTTTCTGAACATTCTCCAGCTTTAGCTGGACACATTAGTTCTGCACAAGAAGTGTGGGGGCGTGAGCAAACTTGGCGTTTAACAGACTTGTGGATTAAGAAAAAATTCCTTGATCAGAAGTTAGATGTGAAAGTTGGTCGTTTTGGTGAAGGTGAAGACTTTAATAGTTTTGACTGTGACTTCCAGAACTTGGCCCTCTGTGGTTCACAAGTGGGTAACTGGGTTGGTGACCAATGGTATAACTGGCCAGTTAGCCAATGGGCAATGCGTGTTAAATATAATGTGCAACCCGATTTATATACGCAAATTGGTGTATATGAATATAACCCAGAGAACTTGGAGCGTGGCAAAGGTTTCAACCTAAGCACAGATGGTTCTCACGGTGCAATTATTCCGGCAGAGGTCGTTTGGTCACCTAAATTAGGCGTGCAAAGCATGCCTGGTGAATACCGTTTAGGTTATTACTACAGCACTGCTGATGCAGAGGAAATTACTAATCCAACCAAAACATCTCATAAGCAAGGTGTTTGGGTAACTGCGAAACAAAAATTATTCCAGCCAGCTGATCAAACTGATCGCGGTTTAACAGGTTTTGTGAACCTTACTTTCCACGATTCAGATACTAATAAAGTTGATAACATGCAAAATGTAGGCTTAGTCTACAAAGGTTTGCTCAATCAACGTCCACAAGATGAGTTGGCACTTGGCGTTGCTCGTATTCATATCAATGATGACTGGAGCGATATTCAAGCCAAAGAATATGACACTGAATACAATACCGAGCTTTACTATGGTATTCATGCCACTAACTGGCTAACTATTCGTCCAAATGTGCAATATGTTCGTCATGTTGGTGCATTAAAAAATGGTGATAACACTTGGGTAGGCGGTATTAAATTCTCAACCGTATTCTAAGTAATTATTCCGAAAAACGGATTGTCGAGGGCTAAATCATTGATTGAAGTATCCAGACCTTCCGTTTTTTTCTTTATGCCTGAATTTTGTTTTATATGTATTGGTGATGCCATTTTTCTATAAGGTTTTTGGCACATCTTTCCGATAAAAATGATGATTGATAAGAGGTGGTTTATGAATCAACCTTCTTTAAGATCAGGATTAACGACGTTTACCGTAATCATTATTGGGTTATTGGCGTTATTCCTGTTAATTGGAGGTATTTGGCTCGCTACACTAGGCGGTTCAATTTACTACATTGTAGCTGGAGTCTTACTTCTCATTGTTACATGGCAACTCTACAAGCGCGCTTCAACCGCTTTGTGGGTTTATGCTGCATTAATGCTAGGTACTATTATCTGGAGTGTCTGGGAAGTTGGAACAGACTTTTGGGCGCTTGCACCTCGTTTAGATATTTTAGGTATTCTTGGTTTATGGTTATTGGTTCCGGCAGTGACTCGTGGAATCAACAACCTTGGATCAAGTAAAGTTGCCTTATCTTCAACTTTAGCGATTGCAATCGTGTTGATGGTTTATTCTATCTTCAACGATCCACAAGAAATTAATGGTGAGATAAAAACTCCTCAACCAGAAACTGCTCAAGCCGTTCCAGGTGTAGCAGAGAGTGATTGGCCAGCTTATGGTCGTACTCAAGCTGGTGAGCGTTATTCTCCGCTCAAACAAATTAATGACCAAAATGTCAAAGACTTGAAAGTAGCATGGACACTACGTACTGGTGATTTCAAAACAGATAATGATTCTGGTGAAACAACCAATCAGGTTACGCCAATTAAAATTGGTAATAACATGTTTATCTGTACGGCTCACCAACAATTAATTGCGATTGATCCGGCTACTGGTAAAGAAAAATGGCGTTTTGATCCGAAACTTAAAACGGATAAATCGTTCCAGCATTTAACTTGTCGTGGTGTAATGTACTACGATGCAAACAATACTACTGAGTTTGCAACGAGTCTCCAAAGCAAGAAATCTAGCTCTACACAATGTCCACGTAAAGTCTTTGTTCCAGTTAATGACGGGCGCTTAGTGGCTGTGAATGCTGATACTGGTAAAGCATGTACTGACTTTGGCCAAAATGGTGAAGTGAACTTACAAGAGTTTATGCCATATGCTTATCCAGGTGGTTATAACCCAACATCTCCAGGTGTTGTGACAGGTTCAACAGTAGTTATTGCTGGTTCTGTGACAGACAACTATTCAAATAAAGAGCCATCTGGTGTGATTCGTGGATATGACGTGAACACTGGTAAGCTTCTTTGGGTATTTGATACTGGCGCAGCAGATCCAAATGCTATGCCAGGTGAAGGCACAACATTTGTTCATAACTCTCCAAATGCTTGGGCACCTTTAGCATACGATGCCAAACTTGATATCGTTTATGTTCCAACAGGTGTAGGTACTCCAGATATTTGGGGTGGTGACCGTACCGAGTTGAAAGAACGTTATGCGAACTCTATGTTAGCGATTAATGCTTCAACTGGTAAATTGATTTGGAACTTCCAGACAACCCATCACGACTTATGGGATATGGACGTACCGTCACAACCATCTTTGGCAGATATTAAAGACAAATCTGGTAAAACTGTTCCAGCAATTTATGTATTGACTAAAACAGGTAATGCCTTTGTTCTTGATCGCCGTAATGGTCAGCCAATTGTTCCTGTAACTGAGAAACCAGTTCCACAAACAGTTAAACGCGGACCACAGACTAAAGGCGAACATTATTCAAAAACTCAGCCATTCTCTGAATTGAACTTGGCACCACAAGATAAATTGACTGATAAAGATATGTGGGGTGCCACAATGCTTGATCAGCTCATGTGTCGTGTGTCATTCAAACGTCTCAATTACGATGGTATTTATACACCACCATCTGAAAACGGTACTTTAGTTTTCCCTGGTAACTTAGGTGTGTTTGAATGGGGCGGTATGTCAGTTAACCCTGATCGTCAGGTTGCTGTCATGAATCCGATTGGCTTGCCATTTGTAAGTCGTCTAATTCCTGCTGATCCAAACCGTGCGCAAACTGCAAAAGGTGCAGGTACTGAGCAAGGCGTTCAGCCAATGTATGGCGTACCGTATGGTGTAGAAATCAGCGCATTCTTATCTCCACTTGGTTTACCTTGTAAACAACCAGCTTGGGGATATGTGGCTGGCGTAGATTTGAAAACTCATGAAGTCGTTTGGAAAAAACGTATTGGTACTATCCGTGATAGCTTACCAAAACTGTTCCAATTACCAGCTGTTAAAATTGGTGTTCCTGGTTTAGGTGGTTCAATCTCTACTGCCGGTAATGTTATGTTTGTTGGTGCAACTCAAGATAACTACATCCGTGCGTTTAACGTCACGAATGGTAAGAAATTATGGGAAGCGCGTTTACCAGCAGGTGGACAAGCAACACCAATGACTTATGAAATCAACGGTAAGCAATATGTAGTGATCATGGCCGGTGGTCATGGTTCATTTGGTACAAAAATGGGCGACTATTTAGTGGCTTATGCATTGCCAGATAACAAATAAACGTTTGCTATCAAAAAAGCCCAGATTTATCTGGGCTTTTTTATATCGATGTATATAAGCTTATCAATAAAATCGTTATTAAATATGCAAAAAAAGCATTTTATTGATGAATAAAAGCTCGCTATGCTATCCGCCTTAATAATGAATCTACTAGCCATACGCCATGTATTTATATACCGATTTCGACCAGCAGCTGGTTAATGAACGAGTTGCTCAGTTCCGTGATCAGACTGAACGCTATTTAGCTGGCAAACTTTCTGAAGATGAATATCGTCCATTACGTTTGCAAAATGGTTTATATGTGCAACGTTATGCGCCTATGCTGCGTATTGCTGTGCCGTATGGCTTAATGAATTCAAAACAATTACGTAAAATTGCTGAAGTTTCAACAAAATATGATCGTGGTTATGCACACGTATCAACACGTCAAAACATTCAGTTAAACTGGCCTGCACTTGAAGATGTGCCGGATATTTTGGCAGAACTTGCAACTGTACAAATGCATGCCATTCAAACGAGTGGTAACTGTATTCGTAACACGACAACTGACCAATATGCGGGTGTGGTTGCTGGTGAAATTGCAGACCCTCGCCCAACATGTGAATTGATTCGTCAGTGGAGTACATTCCACCCTGAATTTGCATTCTTGCCACGTAAGTTCAAAATTGCTGTCTCTGCACTTGAAGAAAAAGATCGCGCAGCAACTGCATTCCACGATATTGGTGTTTATATCGTGCGTAATGAGGCAGGTGAAATTGGCTATAAAATTATGGCTGGGGGGGGGTTAGGCCGTACTCCCATCATTGGTAGTGTCATTCGTGAGTTTTTACCACGTGAAGATTTAATTGCTTACTTAGAAGCTGTTCTTCGTGTTTATAACTTGCATGGCCGTCGTGATAACAAATATAAAGCGCGTATCAAAATCTTGGTTAAAGCATTAACGCCTGAAGTGTTTGCACAGAAAGTTGAAGCTGAATTCGAACACACACGTGAAGCATTAAAAATTCAGCCAGAAATCTTGAAAAAACTGGATGAAGAGTTCACTCCGTTTGATTATCAAGATTTGGCAGATGAAGATTTCACGGATTTATTCGCTGAGCATCCAAAATTCAAACAATGGTTCAATATCAACACGCATGCACATAAAGTGAAAGGCTATCGTATTGTTACGATTTCTCTAAAACGTGCAGGCATCGCACCGGGTGATATGACCACCGAAGAAATGAATTTTATTGCAGATCTTGCTGATAAATATACGTTCGGTGAGCTTCGTACCACTCACGAACAAAATATTGCTTTGGCAGATGTGCCTCAAAAAGACTTGTTCGATGTATGGCAAGCCCTTGAACAACACAATATGGCACGTGCACATATCGGCTTTATTACCGATATTATTAGCTGTCCGGGTGGTGATTTCTGTTCACTTGCAAATGCGAAATCAATTCCAATTGCTGAAGCGATTACACGTCGTTTTGAAGACTTAGACAAAGTTTATGATCTTGGTCATTTAGATCTAAATATTTCTGGTTGTATGAATGCTTGTGGTCACCACCACGTGGGTAACATCGGTATTTTAGGTGTAGATAAAAAAGGCGCTGAGTTCTACCAAATTACATTAGGTGGTAATTCAGACCATGATGCCTCTATCGGTGACATCTTAGGCCCATCATTTGCAGCAGATGCTGTTCCAGACGTTATTGAAGAAGTATTAAATACTTATCTTGATTTACGTACTGAAGGTGAGCGTTTCGTCGATACATATCGCCGTGTAGGAATTCAACCATTTAAGGAGCGTGCATATGCTTAATACAGCTCTACCAGTGCTTTATAAAGACGGCACGATTGCAGACAATACTTATCAAATCATTGCTGAAGATGGTGTGGTTCCTCAAGGTGATGTTGTTGTAACAACAGCTCAACTCGATCAATTAGCTAACGTTCAAGGCAAAAAAGCTTTGTATGTGACTGTGAGCGATTCACCAGAAGATCATACATTCCCACTTAGTGAACTTGATGCGATCTTTATTGAGTTTGCTGGCTTTGGTGATGGTCGTGGATATTCATTTGCAGCGTTATTACGTCGTCAAGGTTTCCAAGGTGAACTGCGTGCAACTGGCGATGTGTTTAAGGATGTCTTAAACTACTTAAAGCGCTCAGGTTTTGATAGTTTTGTAATTAAAGAAGGTAAAGATGTGCAAGAGGCGGCAGCTGGTTTGCAAGACTTTACCAACCCGTACCAAGCTTCAACAGCCGTACCGCAAGCAAGTTATCAAACTGGTGCTTAAATAATTTTAAATGAAGAAGCTGAACTTAGGTTCAGCTTTTTTTATAATTACTTTTTAATAAATGAATGAAGAATAAGAATGTTAGGCTTAATTTCAAAAATAAATCCCGGTGCTTGGTGGTTAATATTTGCTATTACGGCAGATGTGCTCTCAACATTTTATTCGGCTAAAGGCAATGGATTAATTAATAAAACTGCTCAAGGAATTGCTCTAGTTTTATATATTGGGTCTTTTGCATGTGCAGCTATTGCTTTGAAATATATGCAGGCGGGAATTTTATATGTGCTTTGGTCTGGAATTGGTGTATTAGCAACTGCTTTTCTTGCAAAGATTTTTCTTGGACAGAATATTGATGTAGCTGGATGGGTAGGTATAGGTTTTATTACCGTTGGTTTAATGATTATTGCACAGTATTCTAATATTAATGTTTAAGCCCCTTATAGAAATAGTAAGTGTCTCTATAAGGGACTGATCTTAAAAAACATTATGTATCAAGCTGACAGTTAACCATCCACTTGATGCCAAACTGATCGGTAAATGCACCGTATAATGCACCCCAGAAAGTTTTTTCTAATGGCATTTCAACTTGTCCATTTACAGATAGAGCATCGAACAGCTGTTTTGCTTTTTCTTGCTCATCTTTTTCAAGGTTAATTGCGATGTAATGATTATTACCTTTAGTAAATACGCTATTCGGGGTACAGAATTGATCGATAGTGTCTGATGCCATGAGTACTGTGTACTCATTAATCGGTAGAGAAACGTGCAGCACTAAATTTTTTTCGGCTTCAGATAATGTTACACCCTCGTTAGGTGGCATGTCGCTATAACGGCTCAGCATAGCAAATTCACCACCAAAGACCGATTTATAAAAATTAAAGGCTTGTTCTGCCTGACCTTGGAAATTGAGATAGTGATTGAGTTGCATTGTTATTGTCCATTGTTGTTTTCGTTTAAAGGAATAAGTTAAAACTTAAAAGTGATTTTGTGGGTCTTTTTTTGTAAATTTTTCATAAAAAATCCCACCGAAGTGGGATTTTAAACAGATTTTAATTAAAGAATTTCGATGGCAACAGCTGTTGCTTCACCACCACCAATACAAAGTGCGGCAATACCTTTTTTACCGCCAGTGCGTTTAAGCGCATGAATAAGTGTAAGAATAATGCGAGAACCTGTAGAACCTACCGGATGACCTAGGGCACAAGCCCCCCCATTGATATTCACTTTCTCTGCATCAAGTTTGAAATCATCAATTGGGCACATGGTAACCATAGCAAATGCTTCATTAATTTCCCAAAGGTCAACGTCCTGAGCATTCCACCCAGCTTTTTTAAGAAGTTTCTCGATAGCACCCACAGGAGCGATGGTAAATTCTGAAGGATGCTGAGAATTTGAAGCTGTTGCAATAATTTTAGCAAGCGGTTTTAAGCCACGTTGTGCTGCAACTTCACTTGATGTTAATACCAATGCAGAAGCACCATCAGAAATAGAACTCGCATTTGCTGCGGTAATTGTACCGTCTTTTGCAAAAGCTGGTTTAAGTGAAGGAATTTTATCAATCTTCGCATTTAAAGGTTGTTCATCTTGGTCAACAATCACATCGCCTTTACGTGTAGAGACAGTAACAGGAACGATTTCATCTTTGAAATAGCCTTCAGTAATTGCAGTTTGAGCACGTTTTAAAGAGCGAATGGCAAAGTCATCCATTTGCTCACGTGTATAACCACGTGTATTTGCCATATCTTGAGCAAATGAACCCATTAAACGACCTGTTTCAGCATCTTCTAAACCGTCGAAGAACATATGGTCTTTAATTTCGCCATGACCCATACGGTAACCAGCACGTGCTTTGGGCAATACATAAGGAGCATTAGTCATTGACTCCATGCCACCTGCAACCACAATTTCAGCACTGCCTGCTTTGATCATGTCTGCTGCTTGCATCACGGCTTTCATGCCTGACCCACAAAGCTTATTAATCGTCACTGCGCCTGTAGAATCAGGTAAACCAGCTTTACGCATCGCTTGACGGGCAGGGCCTTGTTTTAAACCCGCAGGTAGTACACAACCCATAATGACTTCTTCGACATCAGTAGGTTGCAAGCCTGCTCGTGCGATTGCTTCTTTAATTGTTACTGCACCTAGTTCAGGAGCAGTTAGACCAGATAGTGATCCTTGAAAACCACCCATAGCAGTACGAGCACCATTAACAATTACGATGTCAGTCATTGTTGTAATCTCCGATTGTTCTTTATCTCAAATTAAGAAAACATTAAAACTTAAGCAGTATATTGCAAAATGAGGGATGTATTGGTCTCGGCATTAGACTGTAGAGTTCTAACAATTTTTTAATTCTTCGACACGCACATGCCCCATTTTGCTAAGAACTAATTTAAAATTTTTAAGCTGATCATAAGAACAGTACATAAAACTACCATTAGACTCGATTGGAAGTCCCGAGCTTCCTTGAAAAACAATACTATTTTGTTTTTTACCAAAACGTTGTAATTTCATAGAACCATAAGTATGGTTAAGATCTATAGAGGTTAATAATTCTTCATTTAAATCATGCTGTAGATTGCGGTTACTATCTACGAAGCTGATTAAGTGTTTATTCCAATCTGTATTACAGATTACCTGATCTGAACTTGGACACAGAACAATGTTCTTATGCTGAATAATTGCGTCCGATTTGGCTTTTTGTATATGAATTGTGAGTACACGCGAGGTATTTTTTAATTCTACAGATGCCATAAATTGATGGTATAAAGGAATGACTATAACTGACATAATCACAAGAATTACGAGGGTTATAGAGAGCTCAACTATAGTAAAACCAGGAGATCTAAACATTAAGAAACCTTAATATATGTATAAATAGAGCAATTTTATGTTTTCTGACAATGATTTATATTATTTTTTATAATAAGGAAACACAAAATTAAATAAGGGTTATCAGTTGGCTAGAATACTGGTAAAATCACCGCAAGCGAAACAAAGAAGTTATTCATTTTTGCTAGTTGAGTAAAAAATTACCGAATTACAACGGAAATTGTAAGTAATTTTGTCAATAATTTACTTGATTAAAATTATCAAGCACTTGGAAAGTTTATCAAGTGTTTGTATGATTCAAATGTGAATAGCTTAAAAATAATACTGGGGTAAAAATATCTCAGGGGCCAATAAATTTAGGCTGAGCTTGAACAACAATTGTTATCTCTGGAGGATATCCATGAAATTGAGTCGTATTGCACTTGCTACTATGCTGGTTGCTGCTCCATTAGCTGCTGCTAATGCTGGCGTAACAGTTACTCCATTATTGCTTGGTTACACTTGGCAAGACAGCCAACACAATAACGGTGGTGACAAAGGTAGTTTAACAGAAAGCCCTGAGCTACAAGACGATTTATTCGTTGGTGCAGCTTTAGGTATTGAGTTAACACCATGGTTAGGTTTTGAAGCTGAATATAACCAAGTTAAAGGTGATGTAAACGGTATTGCTGGTGCTCCAAATGCTGAATACAAACAAAAACAAATCAACGGTAATTTCTATGTTACTTCTGATTTAATTACTAAAAACTATGACAGCAAATTTAAGCCATACGTATTGTTAGGTGCTGGTCACTACAAATACGAGATTCCTGATCTTGGTTACCACACAAGTGAAGAAGGTACTTTAGGTAATGCTGGTATCGGTGCATTCTATCGCATCAACGATGCTTTATCTCTTCGTACAGAAGCTCGTGGTACTTATAACTTTGATGAACAATTCTGGAACTATACAGCTCTTGCTGGTTTAAACGTAGTTCTTGGTGGTCACTTGAAGCCTGCTGCTCCTGTAGTAGAAGTTGCTCCAGTTGAACCAACTCCAGTTGCTCCACAACCACAAGAGTTAACTGAAGACCTTAACATGGAACTTCGTGTGTTCTTTGATACTAACAAATCAAACATCAAAGACCAATACAAGCCAGAAATCGCTAAAGTTGCTGAAAAATTATCTGAATACCCTAACGCTACTGCACGTATCGAAGGTCACACAGATAACACTGGTCCACGTAAGTTGAACGAACGTTTATCTTTAGCTCGTGCTAACTCTGTTAAATCAGCTCTTGTAAACGAATACAATGTTGACGCTTCTCGTTTGTCTACTCAAGGTTTCGCTTGGGATCAACCGATTGCTGACAACAAAACTAAAGAAGGTCGTGCTATGAACCGTCGTGTATTCGCGACAATTACTGGTAGCCGTACTGTAGTAGTTCAACCTGGTCAACAAGCTCAATAATTTGAGTTTCTGAACAGTAAAAAAGCGACTCGTTAGAGTCGCTTTTTTTATTGTGATTTTTAAAATATTTTTCATTTTTCTATCTCCTTGATAATATGTATTCAGTTATTCATTTAGATCAGTATTACCAAACACCTTTTTTTAATTGCTGTTTAGTATCTTGTCTATCTCGACGATGCTGTGCACGAGGTTTTTCTGTCTCATGCATGCCACCTTTTTGAAGTAAAGGTGAAAGGGCTACGTGGTTGCGAGCCTTAATTTTTGGCATTTCTTTAATTTTCATGTTTTAACCTTTAATACATAAAACTTGTTTAAGTGTATGGACCACTTCAATAAGATCTGACTGGTTCGCCATAACTTCATCAATGTCCTTATAAGCGCTTGGAATCTCATCGACAATACCACTGTCTTTACGACATTCAATTCCTTGCGTTTGTTCAATTAAGTCTTGTTGATTAAAAAGTATTTTTGCCTTGCTTCGGCTCATTTTGCGGCCAGCTCCGTGAGAGCAAGAACAAAAAGACTCAGGATTAGCTTTTCCTCTAACAATATAAGAACGTGCTCCCATAGAACCTGGAATAATTCCTAACTCATTTAAACCCGCTCTAATCGCTCCTTTTCTGGTAACTAAAAGATTTTCACCAAAATGGGTTTCTCGACTTACATAATTATGATGGCAATTAATTGCTTCTTTTGTCATTTGAAAAGAGGGTAGAAGAGGTCGAATAGCTTCTAAGATTAATCGCATCATTTCTTTGCGATTTTCGAAAGCATATTCTTGTGCCCATTCCACAGCTTCTACATAATCATTAAAACTGTTTGAGCCCTCAGCAAAATAACTTAGGTCTTTATCAGGTACATGCCCGAAGCGATGTTGTGCTTCTTTCTTGGCGAGTTCAATAAAATAAGTACCAATGACATTACCAAGACCGCGACTACCTGAATGGAGCATGACCCATACATCTTGATTTTCATCAATACATAATTCTATAAAATGATTACCACCTCCTAATGTCCCTAATTGTTTTTGCCAAGTTGCATCAAACTGCCGAAGCATACGAACTAGACCTGGATGCTTCTTTATAATCGGTTGTAAACGCTTTTCGAGTGGAATAATACTCGACGCCTTAGCTTTGACCTGTTTATGTAAAGCAAAACCGACGGGTACTTTACGTTCGATTGCATCACGTAAACGGCTTAAGTTATCTGGAAGTTGTGATGCTTTTAGACTCAAACGAATTGCATTCATTCCACAACCAATATCTACACCGACTGTAGCTGGAATAATTGCATGTTTAGTCGGAATAACACTACCTACAGTCGCGCCTTTTCCTACGTGAACATCTGGCATAACAGCAATATGTGAGTATATGAATTGCAGTTGTGCCATTTTCTTTAGTTGTTCGATACTTTCACTGTCTATATCTTGAGTGAAAATTTTAACCGGCACACCATAGAGTGCCTCTTCGTTTAATATTTTTTGTATGCCCATAATTTTTCTCTTATTTTTCTGTCCGAATAGGCATAAAAAAACCTAGCGAATGCTAGGTCTTAAATTCGAGCATTCGGACAAGTGAATTAAATTTGTACACTTGTCCGTGAGCTGACATCGTGCCAAATCGTTACTGTGTTTTACCTTGTAGTGTTGGCATGATGTCCTCCTTTTTTAAAAAGTGCCGTTGAAAATCTGAACGGCATTTTACCTGTTTTTAACTAAAGATCAAGTTTTTGACATTTAGTTATTTTTGATTAGCTCTTTAAGCGTACTATTAATCTTGCTCTGGTTTTACATCCATTTGATCGTAAGGTATTAATTTAGTCTTATTTTTCCATTTATATCCGAGCCAAATTACTAAGAATAAAGGCAAGCTAATATAGGTAGAAAGTAAGCCCATCCAGTCAATTTTTCCACCTAAAACAGCTTGATAGTTTTGTCCTAAAATAATGACAGAACAAAGAATAAAGGCAAACCATGGAGCAAATGGGAAAAACTTAGCACGGTAGGCAAGATCGTCGAGCTTATAACCTTGAGCAATATAACCTTTACGGAAACGATAATGTGAAATTGCAATACCTAGCCAAACAATGAAACCACACATCCCAGACATATTGAGAAGCCAGTTAAAGACTTGTTTTTCCCCAATAAAAGTCGTTAAGAAGCAGAATGCAGCAATAAATGTAGTCGCATATAAGGCATTCATTGGAACACCACGATTGTCGAGTTTTGCAAACCATTTTGGTGCTCGGCCTTGTTGAGCCATATCAAATAACATACGGGTAGAAGAATACATACCTGAGTTACCTGCCGACAAAATAGCTGTCAAAATAACCGCATTCATTAAGCTCGCAGCGAAAGCAAAGCCTACTTTTTCATAAAGCAAGGTAAAAGGAGAAAGTGCAACATTTTCTGTTGTCGCAGCTTGTAATAGGTTTGGATCATCATAGGCAATGAGTGTACCGATAATGAAAATACACAATATATAGAATAATAAAATTCGCCAGAAAATCTGTTTAATCGCAAGTGGTATCGTTTTCTTTGGATCTTTCGATTCACCCGCAGCCACACCCACCATTTCGGTTCCCTGAAATGAGAACCCTGCAATCATGGCAACACCAATCATGGCTTGTAAACCACCTACAAAAGGCGCATCTTTGTAAGTCCAATTACCAAAAGTGGCCACACCTGGTGTCAACATCACCTTAATAATCATGGCAATACCAATGATAATGAAGGCAACAATAGCGATAACTTTAACCATTGAAAACCAGAATTCGCTTTCGCCAAATCCTTTTACACTCATCGCATTAATCATAAAAATAATGACGAGGAAGAGCGCACTCCAATAGAACCCAGGAATATCTGGAAACCAAAACTTCATAATAAACTGTACTGCAACGAGTTCAAACGCAACCGTGATTGCCCAGTTATACCAGTAGTTCCAACCTAGTGCGAAACCAAAGCCTTCTTCCACATAGCGACTGCCATAGGTGAAGAATGCGCCAGATGTCGGTGTATGAGTTGCAAGTTCGCCCAAGCTGGTCATTAAGAAATAAATCATAATACCAATGAGGGAATAGGCGAGTAACGCCCCACCTGGGCCTGCATTTGCAATGGTTGAACCAGAAGCAAGGAAGAGACCTGTACCAATGGAACCACCAATGGCGATCATATTCAGATGACGAGCCCCAAGCTTTCGCTGGAGTTTTTCAGGAGCATGTGTTTCGCTCATGGAGATTCCTTACATAGTTTGTTATGCACAGGCATATAACACCTTAAAGCCTTGTAGATCAGTTTTAATCTCACACTGACCAAAGTGCTTCTCGATTAAGATCGGATAGTTTAAAAAACGGTTTGCTACAATCCATAGCTCACCTGATGCCTTTAAATGTTTTTTAGCGTTCTGGCAGAGTCCTTCACTTGCATCGTAGTTGGTATGAATACCTTGATGAAAGGGGGGATTACTGACAATGGCATCAAGTTCTGTTGGGGCGTCTGCAATTCCCGTAACGGGCTGCAATCTCAACTGGTCTGAACCTATTCCATTTCGACTAAAAGTCATTTCCGTTGACCGTAAAGCGAAGGCATCAATATCTAGGGCATGAATAATATTACTTGAATTTACTTTTGCCAAATAGCAACTGATAATTCCCGCACCACACCCGAAGTCGGCAATTCTACCTGATTTCACCTGATTTAGATAAGGGAGTAAAACAGCAGTTCCGACATCTAAATGATTTTGACTAAAAACGCCAGGTAGCGCGCAAATGGTAAGTTCTTGTTCATTTGCTTGAACAGTATAGGTTTTTAACCAGCTTTCAAGAGGCTTGATTTTTTCAGTTTTTTCAATTTTTAAATGCCATAATTGACAATGGCGTGCACTATCGATTTTAAGTATCTGGCCAAAACTTTGTAATTGTTTAGCTGCTCTTTCAACACCGCCTTTTTTCTCACCTACTAGAAAAACTGATTGATCAGCTTTTAAATGGCTCATCACTACATGCAATATATAGTTTAAAAGCTCTTTTGATTTAGGCACAAAAATTAAAGCCTGATCAAATTCTTGTGATGGAAACTCAACTGAGAAATGTGCTGGGGTACCTGTATTAATGAAACCTTGGTAGTCAGCATAATTCCATGTCCAGACTGAGGCATCAACCGTAGTAGGTAATTGACTGACTAAGGCATCATTGGGTGCATTAATCAACAAGAGTCTACCTTTTAAATAGTCTTGCTGTCTTAAAACCACTTCACTTCTAGGATCCATGTACATCTCTCATGAAGAAGAATGCCCAGTGGAAACTGGGCAGTAATCAAAAAATTAAAAAATAGGTTATTTGTGGGTTTCAGGTAGAACAATATTTAAAATTAGTGCTGCAATACCACCTGTTGCTACACCAGAACTAAAAATATTTTTAAATAACTCTGGTAAGTGTTCCAAAATTTGTGGAACTTGGGCAACACCTAAACCGAGTGCAAGTGAGATCGCAATAATTAAAAGTGCGCGACGATCGAGATGGATAGATGAAAGAATGTTAATGCCTGAGGCAGCAACTGCACCAAACATTACCATAACTGCTCCGCCTAATACTGCCTGTGGTACAGCTTGTATTACACCCGCTACAGCTGGGAATAGCCCTAATATAATGAGTAAAGCTGCAATCCAGATCCCTACGTAACGACTAGCCACACCCGTGAGTTGAATAACACCATTATTTTGGGCAAAAACAGAACTAGGGAAAGTATTAAATAATCCTGCAAGTAAAGAGTTTGCGCCATTTACTAACACGCCACCTTTAATGCGTTGCATCCACTGAGGGCCATCTACAGGTTGGTTTGAAAGTTTGCTGGTTGCTGTGACATCACCAATTGCTTCTAATGAAGTCACCAAATAAATGAATGCCATTGGAATGAATAAGCCCCATGAGAAGCTTAAGCCAAAGTGCATTGGTGTTGGAATTTGAATGACTGGGGCGTCTTTTAGACCAGAGAAATCTAAATAACCCATGAAGCCGGCAAGAATGTAGCCAATAACTAAAGCAATCAAAATAGCTGAGCTTTTAATCCACACTATGCGTATGCGGTTTAAGATAATAATGATGGCAAGAACTGTACAAGACATTATAAGGTTATCAGAACTTGCAAAAGTATGATCTTGCATGGCTTGATAACCACCACCCATACTAATCAAGCCTTCCTTAATAAGTGTCAAGCCAATCAGAAGGACAACAATACCTGTCACAAGCGGAGTAATCAGTCTTTTTACCCATGGCAGAATTTGTGAAACACCCATTTCAATAAATGAACCAGCAATCACCACACCAAAAATAGCAGCCATAACTTGATTTACTGGTGTACCTGCAGCAACCATTGCACTACCGATACCAATAATTGGTCCAATAAAGTTAAAGCTTGTTCCTTGAACAATGAGTAGACCTGCACCGAAAGGACCAACTTTTTTGCATTGTAAGAAAGTTGCAATTCCTGAAATGACCAAAGACATGGATAAAATCATGTTAGTTTCGGTACGTGAAACGCCCAAAGCTAAACAAATGAGAAGTCCAGGTGTAACAATCGGGACAATAATTGCAAGCAAATGTTGAAAAGCTGCTAGAAAAGCCACGAAGGGTTTTGGTCGGTCATCTAGTCCATAAACGAGGTCAAGATGGTCTTGTGATGGTTGATTGGACATGGGGGTAAGTACGCCGCAATTTCGCAAATTGGCGCTATTCTAATCGAGATACCTATCTTTACAAAACGAAATACAAGCTATTGGGAAATTTTTTTGTCAATGTCAATAAACTGTCACTACTCAAGAGTAGTGTTTTTCTGTATAATTTGCCCTCAAATTTCAGGCGTTTCTAATTTTCATGTCAGATATCAAAAATCTCCGTAATATCGCAATTATTGCGCACGTCGACCACGGGAAAACCACACTTGTCGATAAACTACTTCAGCAATCAGGTGCTCTCGGTGACCGAGCAGGCGAGATTGAGCGTGTCATGGACTCGAATGCGCTTGAAAGTGAACGTGGTATTACCATCTTAGCGAAAAACACTTCTATTACTTGGTTGGATAAGCGTACTGATACAACTTACCGTATCAACATCGTGGACACCCCGGGACACGCCGACTTCGGTGGTGAAGTAGAACGTGTTATGTCGATGGTTGACTGCGTATTACTTCTTGTTGACTCTCAAGAAGGCCCAATGCCACAAACTCGTTTTGTGACACAAAAAGCCTTTGCTCGTGGTTTAAAACCAATCGTTATTATCAACAAAGTTGATAAACCAAGTGCGCGTCCAGACTGGGTAATCGATCAAGTGTTTGATTTGTTTGATAACCTTGGTGCAACTGATGAGCAACTTGATTTCCCAATCGTTTATGCATCAGGTTTACGTGGTGTAGCGGGTCCTGCTCCTGAAGAACTTGCAGAAGATATGACTCCGTTGTTCGAAACGATTGTAGACATCGTTGAACCACCAGCGGTTGACGTTGATGGTCCATTCCAAATGCAGATTTCATCACTTGACTATAACAGCTTCGTAGGCGTTATCGGTGTTGGTCGTATTCAACGCGGTTCAGTAAAATTAAACACTCCTGTTACTGTAATTGACAAAGATGGCAATACACGTAACGGTCGTATTTTAAAAATCATGGGTTACCATGGTTTAGAGCGTATTGATGTTGACTCAGCATCTGCTGGTGACATCGTATGTATTACTGGTATTGATGCACTTAACATTTCTGACACGATTTGTGATCCGAAAAATGTTGAAGCATTACCAGCTTTATCTGTAGATGAACCTACAGTATCTATGACTTTCCAAGTAAACAACTCTCCGTTTGCTGGTAAAGAAGGTAAATTCGTAACTTCACGTAATATCCGTGAACGTCTTGATCGCGAATTAATTCACAACGTAGCTTTACGTGTTGAAGATACTGACAGTCCAGACCGTTTCAAAGTATCTGGCCGTGGTGAACTTCACCTTTCAGTTTTAATTGAAAACATGCGTCGTGAAGGTTTTGAAATGGGCGTATCACGTCCACAAGTAATCATCAAAGAAATTGATGGTGAAAGACAAGAACCTTACGAAAACGTAACGTTTGACGTTGAAGAACAGCATCAAGGTGCTGTAATGGAACAAATGGGTCACCGTAAAGGCGAAATGACTAATATGGAAGTTGACGGTAAAGGCCGTATCCGTATTGAAGCGACTGTTCCTTCACGTGGTCTTATCGGTTTCCGTTCTGAATTCTTGACTATGACTTCTGGTACAGGGATCATGACTTCAAGCTTCTCGCATTATGGCCCTGTTAAACAAGGTACTGTTGCGAAACGTCAAAACGGTGTGTTGATTTCTATGGTTCAAGGTACTTGCTTGGGCTATGCATTGTTCAGCTTGCAAGACCGTGGTCGTTTGTTCGCTAAACCACAGTTAGAAGTTTACGAAGGTATGATCGTGGGTATTAACTCTCGTTCAGACGATATGGTTGTAAACCCAACTAAAGCGAAACAATTAACTAACGTTCGTGCATCTGGTACAGATGATGCTTTAACTTTAGTACCAGCAATTGAATTTACGCTTGAACAAGCGCTTGAATTCATTGAAGATGACGAGTTAGTAGAAGTTACTCCAAAATCAATCCGTATCCGTAAGCGTTACTTGACTGAAAACGAACGTAAACGTAATCGTGATAAATAATTTTTCTTAAATGAAAAAAGACAAACCGCTAAATTCGTTTAGCGGTTTTTTATTGCTTACTGGTAAAGCTGAAAGTAAACTTAAAATCATATTTTTCTTGTAAGCAAATATGTTGTTAAAGTGTGAAATAGCTTTCTTTTTTTGAAAAAAATATTAAATTATCAATATCATGGCGAGTACTATCTAGACGGATAAGAGGCCAGTGAAAAAAGAAAAATATGATGTGTTCCTCCCCCCTACATCTGGAGATGTTTAGATGAGTATTATTCAAGAATTTAAAGAATTTGCCATTAAAGGCAATATGATGGATTTAGCCATTGGTGTAATTATTGGTGGTGCTTTTGGCAAAATCGTAGACTCGTTAGTAAAAGATATCATCATGCCGCTTATCACTGTAATTACAGGTGGAGGTGTTGATTTCTCGCAGAAATTTATCGTATTAGGTGCGAACCCTAATAACTTACAATCTCTAGATGCCTTACAAAAAGCAGGTATCAATGTACTAACTTATGGTAACTTCCTGACCATTTTAATTAACTTCCTGATTTTGGCTTGGGTTGTGTTCTTAATGGTTAAATTATTAAACAAACTTCGCCGTGATAAGAATGAGCCAGAAGCTCCAGCTGCAACTCCTGAAGACGTGCAATTATTGCGCGAAATTCGTGATGAGTTGAAAAAGAAAGCTTAAGCAGATTTCAAATAAAAAACGGTACTTAGAGTACCGTTTTTTATTACATCACATTTTATACTGGACTAGAGATATTGATAAAATTGTAAGGTCGCAGTTAAGTTTAGCTAAGCATATTGAACAAGGAACATAAATTAATGAATCAGCTTTTTGTATATGGAACCTTATGTCCTAATAAAGCAAATGCTCATATTTTAGAGCAGATTGGTGGAAGCTGGACGAAAGCTAGTGTACGAGGGGTAATTCATATTTTAGAGTGGGGCCCAGACAAAGGTTTAAAAGCGTTAGAGTTAGATTCGCAAGCAGATTGGATAGAAGGTTATGTGTTTAGCACAGAAAAACTTGCTGAAAACTGGCAAATGTTAGATGACTTTGAAGGCTTTCAATACCAACGTGTAATCGCTGATATAAAACTAGAGTCGGGTGAATATATTAAAGCCTGGACATATCAAATGAATGCACAGGCTAAAACTTTTGAAAACGACAATTAAATTAATGAGTCCTAACGTAAGCTACCCATTCGGAATTTAACTTCTAAAAGATGATAGCCAAACTGGCTTTTGATAGGACCTTGTAACACGCGTTCAGCAGCAGTAAAAACGACTTTGTCTATAACAGGTACCAACTGTCCTTTTTTGACTTCACCGAGTTCTCCACCACGTTTTGCTGAATTGCAAGTGGAGTATTGCTTGGCAAGTTTGGCAAAGTCAGCCCCACTTTGTAGCTTCTTTTTTAGCTGTTCGGCTAAGTCTTTATCTTTGACTAAAATATGTCGGACAATTGCTGTTTGCATGTTGTCTTCCTCCAAAAAATTAAGGCTTTCTCAGCTTTTTAAGCGGTTGGCATTGTGGGCAAAATACACTGGCGCGCTGACCGAGTTTTAAGTTTTCTAATGTGGTTTCACAGTTAACACACATTTCTCCGGCACGACCATAAGCGAGTAAAGTCTGTTGAAAATAACCATTTTCACCCATGGCATTGCTGTAGTCTCGTAAAGTCGAGCCGCCTAAATCAATTGCTGACTTCAAAATTCGCTTAATCTCGATAACCAGTTTCTCAATTTGTTGCATAGTCAAATCGCCAGCAGGCTGAGCTGGGTGAATGCCTACATTAAACAAGCTTTCGGTTGCATAGATATTGCCAACACCAACCACTACATGATTATCCATGAGTGCAATTTTTATGCCGACAGCTTTATTCTTGAGTTTGGAAGCTAAATATTCTGCATGAAAGTCAGTACTTAATGGTTCTGGCCCTAAAGTGTCGATGAGTTTGCCTTGAGTTTCAGGGTTAAGCCAAAGAATGCAGCCAAAACGACGTGGGTCGTGGTAACGTAACTGCTGATCTTCAAATTGAATAATCAGATGATCATGCTTTCTCAATTCATCGTTTGGTTGACACAGACGAAAGCTTCCTGACATGCCTAAATGCCAGAGCATTTGATCTTGTTCAAACTCTGCCAAAATATATTTTGAACGACGATTTAATCCAATCAGGCGTTGCCCAACAAGTTTTTGAATATCATCTGGTATTGGCCAACGTAAGCTAGGATTACGTACTTCAACACTTAAAACTTTTTGATTCAATAAGGGAAATAAACTGGTTTTGGTGGTTTCGACTTCGGGTAACTCAGGCATGCCAACTCGCAGAATTAACAGATATACTGGATTAATCAAGTATAACGTGTGGTATGTAATATTTCAGAGAATACTATGTCAGATATTTTACCATTAAGCTGGTTTCAACGAGAAACTTCGGAAGTAGCATATGATTTAATCGGCTGCGTATTATGTAAGCGACAGCCTGATGGACAAGTTATCCGCTGTACAATTAGTGAAACAGAAGCTTATTTGGGTGTTCGCGATAAAGCCTGCCATAGCTACAATGACAAACGTACCGCACGAACAGAGGTAATGTATCGCCATGGTGGCACCATTTATGTTTATTTAATTTATGGTATGTATGAAATGCTCAACATTATTACTCAAACAGAAGGTGTACCTGAAGGAGTGATGATTCGATCAGCATTTTTAAATAGTGCTTCAACTAAAAAAGAATATAAGCTTTTGGCTGGACCTGGCAAACTGACACGTTATTTGAGCATTGATCGGACTTTAAAAGGCCAGACTTTAGGTGAAGAATCTGGACTATGGATTGAGGCAGCCACTACACAGCCAGAAGTGGTTTTAACGCCACGTATTGGAATTGATTATGCCGAAGAAGCAAAAGATTGGCCTGAACGATATTGCTGGAAAGATCATCCATCTTTAAGCCGATAACTCTTAAACTGGAAATCAATTTTTATATCGCAAAACGACTGTTCCAGATTTACAACAATGTAAACCGAATTCTATATCCAGACAAGACACTGCTTTTTGTTATCATAACTACAATATAAATAAAGGAAATAAGCATGTCCTTATTACGCTTAGACCGACTTCACTACTGTATTTTGATGAGTATGGGCTGTATTTCTAGCCCACTTGTTTGGGCAGAAGACTTAAATTCAGATGTTGCCAAATTGCCTACTTTACATGTGGAAGCAACGCGTACTGATACTACTTACTTACAAACACCTGCTTCGGTTTTTCGAATAGATGCACCTCAGGCGGATAGTTCTTCACAAGTGAATTTGACCGAGGTTGTGAAGGGGATACCGAGTTTGCAAATTCGTAACCGTGAAAATTATGCGCAAGATTTACAGCTATCTATGCGTGGTTTTGGTGCACGTTCTACTTTTGGTGTCCGAGGTATTCGCCTATATGTGGATGGTATTCCTGCAACAATGCCAGATGGGCAAGGCCAAACGTCTAATATCGACTTAAGCAGTCTGGACCATGTTGAAGTCCTAACAGGGCCTTTTTCTTCACTTTATGGAAACTCATCGGGCGGGACAATTTTAACTTCTACTAAAGAAGGAAAGGGTAAAGACTCAATTGAGCTCAGCTATTCGGGTGGTAGTCACGATAAAAGCCGAGCAGGGCTAGTGCTACAAGGTGGAGCAAAAGGGGCGAATGAACCAAGTTATATTATTAGCTCATCATACTTCGATACCGATGGTTACCGAGAACATAGCGGGGCAGAAAAAATATTAAATAATGCAAAGCTCAGTTGGAATCTTGATGATGGAAGTAAAATCAACTGGGTGACTAACTATGTCAAAATCAATGCCGATGATCCACAGGGTTTAACGCATGATCAGTGGAATGCGAATCCAAAGCAACAAGTTCCGTTTTTAAAGCAATTTAATGTTCGTAAAGATATCGAACAAACCCAAACGGGCATGACATGGTCTAAGCCTATTAATGATAAAAATGAACTTTATGCCATGGCATATTTGGGTAATCGTCAAGTCACTCAGTATCAATCTATTCCTAAATCTACCCAAGATGCCAGTATCAATCATGCGGGTGGTGTGATTGATTTTGACCGTAATTATTATGGTGCTGATTTCCGTTGGACAGGTAAAGAACTATTGCCAAATACAACGGTGAGTTTGGGGGTTGCACTCGATGCGATGGATGAAGATCGTAAAGGTTTTGAAAACTTTAATGCGGATGGTATTTATGGTGTCAAAGGTAAGTTACGCCGTGATGAAGATAATACTTTATGGAATATTGACCCATATTTACAAGTTTCATGGCAGTTCTTACCCACATGGCGTTTAGATACGGGCGTACGCTATAGTAATGTTCACTATAAGTCGGAAGATCGCTATTTAAGTAATGGCGACGATAGCGGCAAGACTGATTACAGTAAAGTTTTACCGTCGCTTGCGTTAAGTTGGCAAATTTTACCTGAGCTCATGGCTTATATGAGTTATGCCAAAGGGTTTGAAACACCGACCTTTACTGAAATGGCATATCAAACTGATACGACAAAGTCAGGTTTTAATTTTGATTTAAAACCATCGACCAGTGATACCTATGAAGCTGGTTTAAAATCACAAAACCAATTAGGTGATTTTACTTTGGCAGTTTTTCAAACTAAAACCAAAAATGACATTGTTTCAGCAGGAAGCTCAAATGGTCGTTCTACCTTCCGAAATGCGGATAAAACTTTGCGTGAAGGGGTAGAGTTTGCATGGAATAAAAAGTTGTGGCGAGATTTAACAGCGACAGCAAGCTATGCCTATTTAGATGCTACTTTTGATGCGGATATTCCTGCTTTAGGCAATATTGCTCAAATTCCAGATGGCAATGCGATTCCTGGAATTGCTAAAAATCAGGCTTATATTTCTTTAGCTTGGCAACCGAGCCACGGACTATATGGTGGTGTAGATGTACAGTATATGGACAAAGTATACGTGAATGATACCAACAGTGACGCAGCACCAAGCTACAGTGTAACTTCAGCAAATATTGGTTATGCATGGGATTTAGGTGCTTGGAAGGTCAAAAGCTTTGCTCGTGTAGATAACCTATTTGATAAAAACTATGCGGGTTCAGTTATCGTAAATGATGGTAATGATCGTTATTTTGAACCCGCTGATGGGCGTAACTGGAGTGCAGGTTTACGTGTAATTAAACAATTCTAGGAATTTAAAATGGCAAAATTATTTGAAACGGTTAATTTTGATTCGCTACAACTAGTCAATAGAATTGTAATTGCCCCAATGTGTCAGTATTCGGCAACTGATGAAGGTGAAATTACCTATTGGCATGAGCAGCAATGGGCAAATTACGCGTTGTCTGGAGCTGGGTTATGCATTGTGGAGGCTACGGCTGTACAAGCGGAAGGTCGAATTAGTTACGCAGATCTTGGACTTTGGAATGACCAGCAACGTGACCAGATCAAAACTTTATTAGGAAAAGTTAAAACACTTTCTCCTATGCCATTTGGAATTCAGTTAGCACATGCTGGACGTAAGGCATCAACTGAAAAGCCTTGGTTGGGGAAAGGTCAAATTGCAAAAGATCAGCCACATGGTTGGCAAACAGTTGCTCCAAGTACAAGTACTTTTTCAGTTCACGATGCTGCGCCACATGCATTAACAGTTGATGAAATTAAACAAATTCAACAAGACTTCGCCGCTGCGGCAAAACGTGCAGTTGAAGCTGGCTTTGAGCTAATTGAAGTACATGCAGCACATGGCTACTTGTTGCATCAATTTTTATCGCCAATTGCGAATCAACGAACAGATGAATATGGCGGTTCTTTAGAGAACCGTATGCGTATGACGCTTGAAGTACTTCAGGCAATTAAACTTGCTGTTCCTGCAGGTTATCCTGTAGGAATACGTTTATCTGCAACTGACTGGATGGATGGTAACGAACAGTGGGACATTGAGTCTACGGTTGGTTTATCAAAAGCCTTAGAGCAACTGGGAGCCGCTTATATCCATGTCTCTAGTGGTGGCTTACATGAACACCAAAATATTACCATCGGGGCAGGTTACCAAGTACCATTCGCGGAGCAGGTTAAAAAACATGTATCTATTCCTGTGATTGCGGTAGGTCTTATTACTGATCCACAGCATGCTGAACAAATTTTAGAAAACCAACAAGCTGATGCCATTGGTCTTGCACGTGCAATGTTATATGACCCACGTTGGCCATGGCATGCTGCAGCTACATTGGGTGCAAAAGTCAAAATTGCTCCTCAATATTTGCGTTGTCAACCACATGGCTTAAAACAGCTTTTTGATTCTTTTTAGTTTTTAAATATGTGGGCAAATTAAGATTTGCCCGTTTTTCTTTTGAAATGAGTGAGGGCGTTGTTTGTGGTTTTTCAGGTAATCTTACCAATTTTGATTTTATTATTGATGGGGTACTGTAGTGTTCTCATTAAACTGGTAACACCTGAACAAATTAAGGCTCTGAGTGCATTTGTTATTAAAATTTCTTTACCTGCTTTTTTAATCCAATCTTTAGCCAATAAAAACTTACAAGATATTTGGCACCCAGCTTATTTTATTGCTTATGGTGGTGGCTCTTTAATCTTATTTTTTCTGGCTTTTATCATTTATCGGAAATATTTTAAAAACAGCCTAACCCATAGTGCAGTCATATCGATGGGCGCTTCTATGTCAAATACAGGTTTTATGGGTACTGCTATTTTGACTATGCTCATGGGTAGTCATGCTGCAATCTATATATCTTTAACTTTAATTATTGAAAACTTATTAATTGTCGCTTTAATGCTTATTTTGGCAGAAGCGGGATTACATCAACAGCAGCGGCTTTTGCCTTTACTGAAAAAAACATTCATAAATTTAATTAAAAATCCTGTAATTATTGCAATTTTGGTGGGGATGAGCTGTATCTTGCTAGGTATTCATCTGCCTTCAAAACTTGGGCAAGCTTTAGAACTTTTAGGAAGGACAGCTTCGCCTCTAGCACTATTTGCTATTGGCGGCAGCTTAGTTGGTATAGGTATTACCGCCGTGAATTTACAAAGTGTATTGTTGGCTGGGTTTAATGTCATTCTTATGCCAGTTGTGATTTTTGGGTTATTCCTTTTATTACCAAACGTCAGTCAAGAGATGTTATATGCTGGAACATTAATTGCGGCACTTCCAATGCCAATTGCTTTTGGTATTTTTGGGCAAGCATATGGTTTAAATGAAAGAGCATTAACACCTTTAATGATAAGTACTATTATTGGTTTTATTGGAGTAAGTGGGCTTATCGCTTTGTGGTGGTAAAAGAAAAGCCCCATACGGGGCTATTGTTTCTTTGCTATTTTTTAGGTGCAGGCTGTGTAGGGGCGGCTGCAGCTTGTTTATTCTTCTCAGCAATAATCTTTTCGACTGAAGCTAAAGACTCTCTAGCATTAGGAACATTTTGGTTAGCAAGTTCAGTAAAAATCTGTTTTGCTTGAGGCAAGTTCTGAGGAATAATATTGCCATTTGCCATCATAGTCGCTAAAGCCATAGATGCTGGTGCATAACCTTTTTGTGCAATTGCTTGTAAAGCTTCAATGCCTTGGCGTTTCATTAGCGGGTTTTTATTTTCAACCCCTTGGCTAATATCATAAAGTGCTTTGACTTGAATAGCAGGGTAGTTTCCTTTTCGAATTAAAGGCGCTAGCTTTTGTAAAGCAATTTGATGAGACTGTGGCTTTTTCTGAGCAAATAAAATAGTCGCAATTTTTACCGTTGCATCATCAGAGCCTTGAGCTGATGCTTTTTGCACATATTGGCTAAATTTATTACTATCTTTTGCAACGCCTAATTCACCAGTTTCATAAATCTGTGCAAGTCTATAACTGGCCTGAGCATAACCTTTGTTTGAAGCGTCTTCATAATATTTTAGAGCTTTGGCATTATCTTTAGGGGTGCCTTGTCCCATTTGCGTCATATAGCCTAAGTTATAGATCGCTTGAGCATTTCCTGTCTGTGCAAGGCGCTGGATTTCTTGAAAGGCAGCGGGATAATTTTTTGCTGCATACAGTTGTTCTGCCTGTTTAAAGACATCATTTTTTGCCGCAGATGCCGTACTATCTGCCGCAAAAATGGACGAACTTGAAATGGCGATTAGGCTGGCGATGAGTAATTTTTTCATTTCTTTTTAACCTTTTACTTCGTAGCTACATCATTCCGTCGATGTATTGAATCAACTCAACTTCTCATCATAAATAGTGGTGGATGAAAGTAAACAGCCGATTTGTATATAAAACGATGTCTATAAAGCAAACTGTGGAGAAAAATGATATGCCACTCTGGCTAAGAGAGTGGCATATAGACTTATTTTACTGACTTAAGTAATGCTTCAATTTGTTTTGCATCACTTGGTACACCTGAGATTCTTTGTCCATCTTGCAAGAACAATGTTGGTGTTCCATCGATATTTAATTTTTGACCTAAAGCAATATTCTTTTGAATTGGGCTTGAGCAACTTTTGCTATTAGTCGGCAATTTGCGGTTAAGCATATAATTGGTCCAAGCTTCAGACGGGTTCTTTGAACACCAGATTTGGTTTGAAACTTTTTCAGCATTTGGGTGCAAACTGGTCAGTGGGTATAAGAATACATATACCGTTACGTTATCTACCCCAACCATGTTTTGTTCTAGACGTTGGCAGTAAGGGCAATCAGGATCACTGAAAATATAAAGAGTACGTTCCCCTTTACCTTTTACATATTTAATCGCCTGATTTAGTGGTAGGCTTTTAACATCAATTTTACCCAATTCGGCAATTCGTTCTTCTGTCATATTCTTTTGTTGTTTGATATCAACTAAATTGCCTACAAAGAAGTATTTAGCATCTTGATTGGTATAAACAATACGACCGCTTGTATATACTTCATAAATACCTTGCACAGGTGATTGATAAACACCCTTTACAGGTAAATCTGGATAATTTGTCTTCAGATTTTGTTCAAGTGTTTTCACATCAGCATGAGCAGAACCGAAAAAAGCCAAACTTAACATGAGTGTGGCAAGTTTAGTTTTCATATTTTTTCTCTTAGATTTCAACCTCGATTATGATGGCATAGAAAAATTAAAAAATTGATGCCCTAATTAAATGAATTTATTAGAATTTTGTATCTATGAAAAAGCCCGCAGGGGCATCCGCGGGCTTTTTATTTGCTAAATATAATTATTGTGGTCTAGCAACATCACCACTTAAAGCTTCTGGCAAATCGAAAACTTGAAGACCGAGTTCTGCTAAAGCAGCTGGTTTTGCAACAACCAATGCAATATATCCGTCAGTGGTTTGTACACTATTTACCACTTCAATATCGTTATTTAATTGAGTTGCTGGAGCCGGTGCTTCACCTGTGCCTTGAATTAAATGTAACCAGTGTTTTGGTTTTGCTTTAAACCAAAGGCGTGCGACAATTTCCTGACCTAGGTAACAGCCTTTATCATAATTGACGCCTTCACGTTGGTGTAAACGTAATTCTTGTGGTTGGAACTCATGTTCAGTCGCTTGAGCAATCCATGCTTGCCCCGTCATGATGGCTTGTTTTTGCCATTCGGAAATATCAGTTTCTGTAGAGCTGAACTCAGTGTGTCCATTTACAACTTTTGGAAACACAGTGCCTTGTTCACTTAAGGTCATTTTTGAAAATGCACCATATTTTTTAATATGCTTAGCGAACTCTTCAGCTTGATCTTGAGTAACAACAATCTCAAAACTTTCAGCACTAATCTTTTTTAGCCATAGGCCAAAGTGAATACGGCCTTTAAGATCACAAATGGCTGTATAGCGTGTTTCATTTTCAGCTAAACGTTCAGTATCGACAGTCACTTGACCTTGTAAAAACTTCTGTGCATCTACACCGTTTAATGCATATGAGGAGAAAGCGAGCAGACTCATGATTAATCTCAAATTCAATATGTTTCTTTAATGATTGCTGACTATTTTGCTCCATTTTTATCAAAAAATCAGCCTTAGTTTTCGTAATTTAGTTTTGTCAGAAACTGGTTGTATAAATGGAAAAACACCAAAAATATACGTTAAAAGAAATTCTACGGTTTAAGCTATTAAGCACAATTTTTATAACCTAAATGGACTTAAAACAAGGAGAACATAATGGCAACAGGTACAGTAAAATTACATCGTGTATTTAAAGCACCCGCTGAACGGGTTTATCGTGCTTTTCTCGATCCAGATGCTTTAGTAAAGTGGATGGCGCCCCACGGTTTTACTGCGAAAGTTCATAGTTTTGATTCAAATGTAGGTGGCTCATACAAAATGAGTTTTACCAACTTTTCGACAGGATCAACACATTCATTTGGGGGAACTTATGTCGAACTCATTCCAAATGAATTAATTCGTTATAACGACCAATTTGATGATTCAAATTTACCTGGCACTATGCAGGTGACTATTACATTAAAAAGTGTATTAGTAGGTACAGAGGTGCATATTACCCAAGAAGGAATACCAGAAGTTATTCCTGTAGAGGCGTGTTATTTAGGATGGCAGGAGTCTTTGTCCTTATTAACACTGTTAGTAGAAGCCGAGATCCCAGATCAGTAATCGCCTTTTAAAATTTGGGCACCCTAAAGAAAAAAGTGAGTAGAGAGCTACTCACTTTTTTCTTTTTAATTATGGTTAAAAGAGAACAAAATATTAAATGTGTTGATGAGGCCTAAACAATAAGGCTGTCTAGTGAGAAAAAGAGATGGAAATACACATTAAAAGAATTTATGAACATGTAAGTACCAATGATGGAAAACGAATATTAGTTGATCGGCTATGGAGTCGAGGGATAAGTAAAGAAAATGCCCATTTAGATTTATGGTTAAAAGAAATAGCCCCCTCAACTGAACTGCGCAAGTGGTTTCATGCAGAGTCCTTACAGCATTGGAGTGAGTTCAAACAGCGCTATTTAAAAGAACTGGAAACAAACCCAGCAGTTAAAGAGTTACAAGACATTGTGTCCAAGCATAGAGTCACTCTTTTATATTCGGCAAAAGATGTGGAGCATAACCATGCGATTATTTTAAGAGACTATTTATTAGAGAAAGAGAAGAAATGAATATATAAATTTTTTTTTGGTAAAAGTCTTTTATTTAAAACTTTAAAAAATGAGTCATATCTCGCATAATATACTTTTTGAGATTTTTTTATGTCTTTACCAAATTGCCCAAAATGCCAATCAGAATATACCTATCAAGACGGCGACTTATTAATTTGCCCTGAATGCTCACATGAGTGGAAGGAAGGGGAAGCTTCAATTGCTGATGAACAAGAAGTCATTAAAGATGCAAATGGTAATGTCTTGGCAGATGGTGATAGTGTCACTGTGATTAAAGACTTAAAAATTAAAGGTTCATCTTCGGTTGTTAAAGTGGGAACAAAAGTAAAAACAATTCGTTTAGTTCCCGATGCAAGTGATGGCCATAATATTGATTGCAAAATTGATGGTATTGGTCAGATGAAATTAAAATCTGAATTTGTAAAAAAAGCTTAATTTGTTAATTTTAATTACATTTCGGTAGAGGTACCCATCAAGCCTCTACTTTTTTAACTTTCAACATCCTTATAATTTTATTACGATAATGTATAAAAAGTAGACTACCCAAAGTTACACAGCTCATTTATATTGTCATCAATAACAAATAACTTTCGTCCAGAATAATAACGAAAGTCATACCCACACCAACAAAAAAACGAGGTTCTTATGGCAGGATGGTACGAGATTTCACAAGCGAATGATGGACAATATCGCTTTGTACTCAAGGCTGGTAATGGTGAAATTATTTTAAATAGTGAGCTATATAAAGCGAAAGCATCAGCAGTCAATGGTATTGAGTCAGTTCAAAAAAATAGTGGTGACGATGGGCGATATGATCGTTTAACTGCAAAAAATGGGAAACCTTACTTCAATTTAAAAGCTGCAAATCATCAAATTATTGGTACGAGTCAGTTCTATGCCAGTGAAGCATCACGTGATAAAGGAATTGAATCGGTGAAAACCAATGGATCTTCGGCAACCATTAAAGACTTGACGGTTGAGGCGTAAAAATTAAATGTAAAAAAAGCAGCTTCTAAAAGCTGCTTTTTTTATTTATATATTTATTAACGTGCTAATTTAGCTAAAAGTTCTTCTTTAGTTAAATTGCTCGCTTCAGCATCGCGGCGACCTTTATATTCAAACGTACCCGCATCAAGGCCTTTTTCACCAATCACGATACGGTGTGGAATACCCATTAACTCAAGGTCAGAGAATTTAACGCCTGGACGTTCGTTACGATCATCAAGTAATACATCAAAACCTTGAGCTTGAAGTTCAGCATAAAGTGCTTCGGCTGCTTCAAGAGTACGAGGTGATTTGTGTGCATTCATTGGAACAATTGCGATTTCAAAAGGTGCAATCGCTTGAGGCCAAATAATACCTTTGTCATCGTAGTTTTGTTCAATTGCAGCTGCAACTACGCGTGTTACACCAATACCATAACAACCCATTGTTACAGTAAATGGTTTGCCATCTTCACCTAAAACTTTACAGCCTAAAGCTTCAGAGTACTTAGTACCAAGCTGGAAAATATGACCAACTTCAATACCGCGTTTAATTTGTAGTGAACCTTTACCATCTGGAGATGGGTCGCCTTCAACCACATTACGCAAATCAAAGACTTCAGTAATTTGGGCATCACGTTCCCAGTTTACGCCGACAGCGTGTTTGTCAGCTTCATTTGCACCAGCAACAAAGTCAGAAAGAACAGAAGCAGCACGGTCAACAATTACAGTGATACCTTTTTCAACTAAACCTTGTGGACCTGTAAAGCCAGCCGTTATACCAAATGCTTGAAGTTGCTCTTCAGTTGCAAATGTAAGAGGAGCGGCAACTAAAGGATGTTTCTCAGCTTTAATTTCATTCAGTTCGTGATCGCCACGTAAGAATAGAGCAACCACAGGAACATTGCCTTTTTCATCAGCAACGCCTTGAACCAATAATGCTTTGACAGATTGTTTAGGATCAGCATTTAGGAATTGGCAAACATCATCAATTGTTTTTTGGTTTGGTGTTTCAACCAATTTAAATTCTTGCGCAGGTGCTGCGCGTTCACCTACTAAAACAGCCTCAGCCATTTCAACGTTCGCTGCATAATCAGATTCAGTTGAAAATGCGATGTCATCTTCACCACTTGAAGCCAATACATGGAACTCATGTGAAGCTGAACCACCAATCGAGCCAGTATCCGCTTGTACTGGGCGGAAGTCTAAACCTAAGCGAGTAAAAATACGGCTATAAGTGTCATACATTACATCATAAGTTTCTTGTAATGATTCTTGAGTTGCATGGAAAGAATAAGCATCTTTCATAATGAATTCGCGTGAACGCATTACACCAAAACGTGGACGAATTTCATCACGGAATTTGGTTTGAATTTGATAGAAATTTACAGGAAGCTGTTTATAACTTTTTAGCTCGTTACGTGCTAAATCCGTGATTACTTCTTCATGTGTAGGACCAAGCACAAACGGGTTGTCGTGACGGTCTTTGAAGCGTAATAATTCAGGGCCGTATTGTTCATAACGACCTGATTCTTCCCACAAGCTAGCGGGTTGAGTCACGGGCATGAACACTTCCATAGCACCTGAACGATTCATTTCTTCACGAACAATCGCATCAACTTTTTTAAGCACACGTGTTCCCATCGGCAGCCATGTATATAAACCTGATGCCAATTTACGAATCATCCCCGCACGTAACATGAGCTGATGTGAAATCACTTCAGCATCGTTTGGGGTTTCTCTCAACGTTGCAAATAAAAAGCGGCTTGCGCGCATGGAAAAAGTCCTAAAAAGTTAAGCGTTATAAAAACGCAGATTATACGATAGTTGCTGCATTATGACATGAATCGTCGAGTTTGACGCAGCATAAAGTTTTTCAAGTCATCCAGATAAGTGAAAATGACGGGTACTACTACAAGAGTCAACAGGGTAGAGGTTATTACGCCACCAATAACAGCATGGGCCATTGGTGCACTTTGTTCTCCGCCTTCACCCAAACCTAAAGCTAATGGAACCATACCCATGACCATTGCACTTGTGGTCATTAAGATTGGGCGTAAACGGGTTTTACCTGCTTGTAAAATAGCATCATAACGACTTTCCCCATGTTCCATGGACTTTTTAATAAAGTCGATAAGTAAAATCGCGTTTTTGGTTACCAGCCCCATGAGCATAATGATGCCAATAATTGAAAATAGGTTTAGAGTACTTCTAAACAAGAATAGGGCAAGAAATACCCCAATCAATGACAATGGTAAAGATGCCATAATCGCAGCAGGGTGAATAAAACTATTAAACTGAGAACCCAAAACAATATAAATAAATACAATGGAAAGTGTAATAGCAGTTAATGCATAACCCGCAGACTCGGCCATATCTGCATTGGCACCTTGGGTATTGAAGGTATAACCAGCAGGCAACTTAAATGCTTTTTGCATTTTATCGATGTCTTTACCGATATCCCCACTTGGGCGTCCTGACGTATTGGCTTGGATGAGTACTTCGCGCTCAAGATCACGTCGGTTAATTTGTGACGCACCGAATTTTTGCTCGGTTGTTGCTACTGCACTCAATGGAACTAATATCGGTTGTCCATTTGCACCAGTTTTGTTTGAGTTGAGATATAGGTTTTGCACGTCTTGCGGAAGCATGCGTTTGTTTTCATTTAAGCGGATATTTACATCATAAGTTTCGCCGTCACGGTCTTCCCACGTTGTGACATTATCGCCCGCAATGAGTGGTCGAATCGCATTGGCAACTTGGGAAACAGACAACCCTAAGTCACTTGCCAGTACACGATTAATATGAACACCTAAAGTTGGTTTCGGTTCTTTTAACGAGCTTTCTAAATCGACTACACCTTTAATTTTACCCATTTCAGTCATAAATCGATTTGAAATTTTTTGAAGTTCATTCAGGTCAGTTCCTTTAATCGAAATCATGATTGGCTTTTGACCACCAGAAACTGAATCTTGAGCCGCAGCAACGGAGGTAACACGAATACCCGCTACGGTTTGCAAACGATCACGGAATTCATTATTGAGCGTTGTTAAATCTGAACTACGTTGTTGTTTTGGTTTTAAAGTCACTCCTAAACCAGCGTGGTTTTTACCAGAGTCTATTGTGCTATTTACAACCCCGTAGGTAGAAACCACATCGGGAAATTGCCTAATAATTTGATCGACTTGATGTAACTTGGCTTGAGTATATTCTAAAGAAGCATCGACAGGCGTCTCGAACTGAATACGGATTTCACCTTTATCTGGAACTGGTACAAATTCGGTTCCAATCAATTTAGATAAACCTAAGGCCGCAACCAGTGAAGCAATCGCAATAATGACTGTAATAAAACGAAAGCGCAGAGCAAGTTTCAACAGCTTTTCATAAATATGGGTAAGGCCATCTAGTAATTTAGAAATGTGATTAAAGAAACGTTGTAGTCGACTTTCTTTTTTCTTTACCGGGTCTTTCCAATGTGCTGAAAGCATTGGGTCGAGTGTAAAACTGATAAACATAGAAATAAGAACAGCTGTACTTACAGTTACCCCAAACTGGTAGAAGAAACGCCCAATTAACCCCCCCATGAAAGCAACAGGTAAAAATACCGCCACAATGGTAAGTGTAGTTGCGAGTACTGCTAACCCAATTTCTTTGGTGCCATCTAAAGCGGCGGTGACATGGTCTTTGCCAAGCTCTGTATGCCTAACAATGTTTTCTCGAACTACAATCGCGTCATCAATTAATAGGCCAATACTGAGTGATAGAGCTAACAGTGTCATCATGTTAATACTAAAACCAAAAGCCCAGATGAACGTTAATGTTCCAAGCAGGGTAATGGGTAAAGTTAAACCTGTAATGATGGTAGATCGGAAAGAACCTAAAAAGAGTAAAACAATTAAAACTGCTAAACCTGCTCCTTCAAGAATGGTACGTACTACATCTTTAATTGAAGCGCGAATCCCTTTGGAGCTGTCTGCGACGACTTTATAGTTTAATCCCGCAGGCATTTGAGCTTTTAGCTTCTCTAAGGTTTGGTAAGTTTTATCAACAACTTGAATTACATTAGCATCGGAACTTTTTAAAATATCGATAGAGACTGCTGTTCTTCCATTATAAAAAGCGCTGGATTGCAGTTCGGCTTGAGTGTCTTCAACGGTTGCCACTTGTTTTAGGAAAATAGGCGAGCCATTTTTATTGGCAATGACCAAATCACCAAAACCAAAAGGATGAATAACTTTTGATTGAATCTGTACCACTAGTTCAGAATTCTTTTGCTGTAAAGTTCCTGCAGGTACTTCTATATTTTCATTTTTTAGTGTGTTAATGGCCTGATCAATGCCAATACCATAGCTTTGTAATTGTTCAGGATGAACTTTTATACGAATTTGGCGTTTCGCATCACCTAATAAATTGACATTACCTACACCAGAAACGGTTTTAAGCTGCGGCACAATTTTTTTGTCTACATAAGAACTTAATTGAGCCAAGCTCATCGTATTCGACTCAAACACCACCGACATAATCGGGCTAGATGAAGGATCGTAGCGTTGCACAATCGGCGTATCAATTTCATCACGAAATTGAGCGACAACAGGAGCAATTTTGTCGCGCACATCTTGTGCTGCAATTGCTGAAGAGGTATCAAGATTAAACTCTGCAATCACCATCGAAGACCCTTCACTTGAACGTGAAGTAATTTGTTTAATGCCTGAAATTGTATTGATTTGATCTTCGAGTTTTTTTGTAATATCAGACTCAACCGCTTCAGGTGAAGCACCAGCATATTGCGTAGTAACCACTACAAATGGGAAATCTACATTAGGAAACTCTTCAACGGTCATGCGCTTCCAAGAGGCTAACCCGAGTACCATTAAGCACAGCATCATCATAATGGTAAAAACGGGATACTTCACACTGATTCGGGTAAACCACATAAGCTATTTGCTACCTTATTTATTTTTTTCGGCTGTAAGCGTCACTTTTTTATTGATATCGGAATCGTCAAACTGGATACGACTTACCTGATCTGTGCTTTGTAGACCTTGTACCAAAGCAATATTTTCGTTGTAACGCTGCTCAACTACCCGAATTTTGACCTTTTGAATGGTTTGATTGCGTATCACCCATACGAAAGGATCTTGTTGCAGGTTTTGAATACTATCTAAAGGAATAGTTTGTCCTTGATTGCGATCATTTTGCAAAATAATGCCATTAATAAAAGCGCCGATACTGAGTGAATCAATTGCTTCTTTAGGACTCGCAAAGAATTCAATTTGTCGACTATCTTGATCCGCTACAGGTGAGACCCGAGTCAGTATGGCATGTAATTGTTTTGAATTACCCTGAATCTGATATTGAATAGAGCTGCCGACTTTTAGTGCAGATTGTTGCTCAATAGGCAACTTTGCCTGTATTTCTAATTGATTAGGATTAACGATTTCAAAGAGCGTTTGTCCAATCGAAACAGTTTGTCCCGGTTCAACTTGTCGTTTAGTAATGACACCTGAAATCGGGCTAGTAATAATACCATCTCGATCAGCCTTTTTAGCAATATCAACATTGGCTTGCTGAGCTCTAACACTTTCAAGTTGACCCTTATAATCTACCTGACTCTGTTCAAACTCTACACGGGCAATAAAGCCTTGATTAAGTAGTCTTTGTTTTCGGTTCATCAAATTACGTGCCAGTTCTGCTTGTGCCTGAGCTGAAGCCAGATTTGCTTCAGCTTGAGCTAAACGTGCAGCATTATCTTGATTGTTTAATCTGACTAAAACTTGGCTTTTTTGTACTTTTTGTCCCACATTTGCATTAACAGATGTTGCTGTCGCACTGACTTGAGCTTGAATAGAGCTTTGTTGTACCGCACGAATAGTTCCTGTAAAGGCAGTCTGAGCAGCAAGCGAACCTTCTTTTACAGTAATTAAATCTTGAGGAATCAGTTCAATTTTTTTTGGTTCAGATGCTGTGGTTTTTGGTGCTTCTTGCTGATGACATGCAGCTAAAATCAAACTCAGGCTAATTAAGCTTAATTTAAAAAAAGTAGAAGGGGTAAGATGCGTTGTGCGCATACAGCATCATCCTGTAATTCAAATTTTATTTTGCCCTTATTCTTGATAAAGCTGTGCGCTTATTCAAGCTTTTTTAAACGTTCGATAATATTTTCATAGTCTTTATTGGTGCGATTATAGTTTTTTGAAAGTATTTCAAGTGTTTGTTTAACCTTATTAATATTCATTAAATTGTTTTCAATTAGGGTTTTATGCCTTTCAGGAACCTTTTCACCTTTACGAAAATATTCCATTTCCTGACGTTTAAATAAAATTTTGTCTTGTTGTAATTGGCTCAGTTGTTCCTGCTGATAATTCATTTGTTTTTTGATTGCCAATAAAGCTTGGTCTCTTTTAATCAACGCAGTTTTACTATTGCTATATGCTTTTTTTAACTTGTTATCTTCTTCCCTATATCGAGCAGATAATGCACGTTGTGAAGATTGATTTAGATCAGCTTCAGAATTATAGGGATGATTTCTTTTAATGACCTGCATATTTTGATCAAGTGCCTCATATCCATAGCGAATATGAGCGGGGGTTACAGATGTACTAATATTAGCAATCCCATGCTGGTCGTAATAGCGATACCAAACAGCTTTAGGAGCACCATTTGTAGCTAAAGTTGGGGATGAGAAAAACAGGGCTCCGCAAGAAGCAATGCTTATAAAAACAGACAAGCAGGTCCTATAAAAGGCATATTTCATCCGCTTATTCATAAAATTCCCCAAAAAAGAAAGCTAAACCGCTTATTTTTAAATAATTAATCTTAAATATATTAGTTATTATTTAACTGAATAAAAATAACGACATTCTAAAAAAAATGATAATTTTTTCGAAAGTGTGATGAGGTTAAAAGTTATTGTTTATAAATGAGAAAGTAGACAAAAACCTTTCATTGAAAATAGAAGTATAGATATGTTAAAAATGCGTATAAATCTGTAAAAACAAATTTAAGTTAAATTGCATTTATATTTTATGTTATGGGGATGGAAGATTAAATGGAAGATGCGTTCCAAAATCTGAAAGTAATGGTTATTGATGACTCAAAAACTATTCGCCGTACAGCAGAAACATTATTGCAACGTGAAGGTTGTGAAGTGATTACTGCTGTCGATGGATTTGAAGCTTTATCTAAAATTGCTGAAGCGAATCCGGATATCGTTTTTGTAGATATCATGATGCCTCGTTTAGACGGTTATCAAACTTGTGCTCTGATTAAGAACTCTCAAAATTATCAGAACATTCCCGTTATCATGCTCTCTAGTAAAGATGGTCTATTTGATCAGGCAAAAGGGCGTGTGGTAGGTTCAGATGAATACTTGACGAAACCATTTAGCAAAGATGAATTGTTAAATGCGATTCGTAATCATGTAAGTTCATAATTAAGTAATTTAAGGGCAAAGAAGAAATGGCACGTATTCTTATTGTTGATGACTCACCAACAGAAACTTATCGTTTTAGAGAAATTCTAACTAAGCACGGTTACGATGTAATTGAAGCATCTAATGGTGCAGATGGTGTAACTTTGGCAAAAGCAGAACAGCCTGACTTAGTGTTAATGGATGTTGTAATGCCAGGTGTAAATGGCTTTCAGGCAACACGCCAGATTACCCGTGATGAAGACACTAAGCATATTCCAGTTGTTATTGTGAGTACTAAAGATCAGGCAACTGACCGAGTATGGGGTAAACGTCAGGGTGCTCTCGATTACTTGATTAAGCCTATTGAAGAAAAGCAACTGATCGATGTAATTAAACAATTTCTAAATTAACTCATCCATCCATAAAAACATAAATGGCGGGTCTACACCCGTCTTATAGGATCGAGTATGGCCGCGAACGGATTTATTGAGTTACTTCGTTTGTCTAAACGGGGTAATAAGAATTACGCTTCAGTCCAAAATGAAGCAGAGCGATGGTCAGGAATTGCTTTTGAAATGAGAGGGCAATACTTCGTCGCACCACTTGGGGAAGTGTCAGAGGTTATCTATCCACCAAAATATACACCTGTTCCAAATACCCAAAGTTGGGTAAAGGGACTGGCAAATATTCGGGGAAGATTACTTTCAGTTTCTGACTTGGCACATTTTATTTCAGGGCAACGAAGTTCATTTTCGGCTGCCCAAAAAGTGTTATGTATTAGCCATCAAGACCAATATGTGGGATTGGTTGTTGATCAGGTCTTGGGGATTCAACACTTTAATAAGAAAAGCTTTTTTTCTCAAAGTTCAAACTTGGAGGAAAATTTAAAAGAATATTGCCAAGGGTATTTTCACCAACACAATCAGCATTGGCATGTTTTTTTATTTAGTCGATTATTGCAAAACCCACATTACATGAATGCATCGACAAAATTTATAAACTAATTTTTATGCTGTTAATACACAGTGTATTTTTCTGGGGAGAAGCTGTATGGGCTTTAAACTTAAAAAGAAAAGTGGCAATCGTAGTGTAAACGAAAAATCGAGTGTCAACTTTATTGCGAAAATTCAGTCACAAATTGAGCAATACGCCAGTTTATTTTGGGAAAGTAAAAAGTCCAAGCCTATCCTTTATGTAGCGTTGTTATGTTTAGTATTAGCTTCAACTTCGCTTGCTTACTTGTTTTATAGTGTACCTCGACATAACGAATTAACACGTAGTATGGGTGAGTTACGTTTACTATCACAAACGATTTCTAGACAGGCTACAGAAGCGACCGCTTCTGGTTCACCTCAAGCCATGAAAGACTTGGTTGAATCGCGTCAAACTTTTGCCAAAAATATAAAAAATGTCGAAAATATTTATGGTACATCTTCAAAAGAATATAAAAAAGTAGCGACTCTGTGGAAATCTTTGTCTTATGACATTGATTTAATCTCATCACAACAGGACGTAATTAACCAGTTATATAATATGAATATCTCGATTAGTGATTCTATTCCTGAGATTCAAGCTGAATATAACTTGATGGTTGATAAGATGGTCCGCGAAAAAGTATCAAGTAATCAGGTCGTAATTGCTAAAAACCAAGTATTTATTGCGGAACGTATTTTACGATCTATTAACTCGGTTTTCGTTGGTACAGAGAACTCTGAAAACTCAGCGCATGACTTTAGTGTTGATATTGAGACTTTTGGTGTGTACTTAGATGCACAGCTAAATGGAAATGCGGAGTTGGGGGTAGCTAAAGTTGAATCTCCTGAAGTGCGTGAATCTTTGGAAGGTATCAAAACTGAATATGATAAAGTTTTAAAATCTGCTGCAACTTTTGTCCTCAAGCATACAAACCAGATCGTAAACGTACGTCAATCATCAAGTGAGATCTTCTCTCAATCTGATGCAATGTTAACTGCTTTAGGTGATCTTTCAGAGCAAACCCAATATGGCTGGAAGGCTTTTGCGTTAGTTGCTGTACTGACATTATCACTTCTTGGCTTAATTACTTCTGTTTTAAAGCTTTTATCACTTCGTAGTAAAGCAGATAAACAACGTGTAGCTACATTACAAGAAGAATATGATCGTAACCAGAATGCGATTTTACGTTTACTTGATGAAATTGCCGATCTTGCAGATGGTGACTTACGTTCATATGCAACGGTATCTGAAGACTTTACTGGTGCGATTGCCGACTCGATTAACTTTGCGATTGACCAGTTACGTGACTTAGTATCACGAATCCATGAAACTTCTCAGGAAGTTGCACGTTATACGCAAGATACTCAAAATATTACTAACCAGTTAGCAGAGGCATCTGAGCACCAAGCACAAGAAATTGCCGGTGCATCAACTGCAATGAACGAAATGGCATTGTCGATTGACCAAGTATCTGCCAACGCCTCTGAATCTGCTCAAGTAGCACAACGTTCGGTATATATTGCATCTAATGGTGCACAAGTTGTAAACCGTTCTATTGAGGGTATGGATACCATTCGTGAACAGATTCAGGAAACCTCGAAACGTATTAAGCGTTTGGGTGAGTCTTCACAAGAAATTGGTAACATCGTATCGCTCATTAACGATATTGCAGACCAAACAAACATTCTAGCCTTAAATGCAGCAATTCAAGCATCTATGGCCGGTGAAGCAGGTCGTGGTTTTGCCGTGGTTGCTGACGAAGTCCAACGTCTTGCAGAACGTTCAGCTTCGGCAACTAAACAGATTGAAACGCTTGTTAAAACGATTCAAACGGATACCAACGAAGCCGTTATTTCAATGGAACAAACGACAACAGAGGTTGTACGTGGTGCTAACTTAGCGAAAGATGCGGGTATTGCGCTTGATGAAATTCAAAAAGTATCGGGTGACTTGGCAAACTTAATTGCGAGCATTTCTGATGCAGCAAAACTTCAATCAGCTTCTGCGAGTCACATTGCTGCAACCATGACTGTTGTACAAGAAATTACTTCACAAACAACAACGGCAACCTTCGATACTGCTCGTTCTGTATCTGAATTGGCAAATATGTCGGAGTCATTACGTGAGTCAGTAACGGACTTTAAATTACCTGACTAAATTGGGGGATGAGAATAGCTATTCTCATAATAGCTATTCTTTTAAAAGTATGAGCAGCGCCAGACAAATATTGGGGAAATAGCTATTTTTCTGGTGTTGACTCTGTAGTTTTCCCCATTCAGGGGGTAAGCAAAAGAAGCCTTTGCTATGAAAGAAATATTAAAAACTTTAACTGAAGCAATGACGCTACCTGAAGATAGCTATTCTGAACAAGATGCTGAGTTTCTTGAAATTTTCGTTGAAGAAATTGAAGAAATTTTTGTTGATTTGCAACCATTATTAAATGAATGGATGCAGTCTGAGAATACTGCTACGCTCACTGAAATTCGCCGCCATTTCCACACTTTAAAAGGTTCTGGAAGAATGATCGGTGCTAAATCTTCAGCTGAGCTTGCTTGGACAGTTGAAGACACGCTTAATCGCGTAATCAATCAAACCCTTAAATTGACTCCAGCAATCCAGAGCTATGTTCAATTAGTATTTAAGTTCTATTTTCTTAAATTAGTAGATAACTTTAAGCAAAAAAGAGCACATGCAGTAGATTTTCGACCGCTTATTTTATTAGGCCAGCAACTACAACAACAGCAAAGTTTAGAACCTGCTTTAGAAGAGCTTTTACAGCTTTCAAATACGCTTACTGCCGAAACAATAACTGGGCTTGAGCTAGACTATATTGAGCAAAACTCATTGGCTGAGCCAATTGTTGAAGATTTAGATACTGAAATTGCAATAAATCTAGATGAAACTTTGACCTTGTTTATGGAAGAGGCAGAGGAGCATTTAACTACAATTCATCAGTTCTTAAATCAAGAGCTGCATCAGTATGATAGTTATAATGCCTTAATACGCGCGCTACATACTTTGCGTGGCAGTTCTGCGATGGCGCAGGTCGAAACAATTTTTGAAGCCAGTACCAAAGTTGAGCACTTATTTAAAATACTGTTGCAAGAAGAACTTTCTTCTAATTCAGATGAAATTTTATTATTACAAGAATATCGTGAGTTTATTAGAGATAGCTTAGAGCTTCTATCTAAACATAGTTCAAATGAAAAGCTTGAAGCGAGATTGCAGCAGTTTAATCAATCATGGGATGCTTACGTTGAGCAACATGGTGACCGAACAGATCCATTAACACCTTCTCATGGTTTGGTATCACAACTGTTGTTGTTAGATGTTTCTGAATTATTAGATGCAGAATTAGATTTTGAGAAAGGCATTCGTAATGAGTTTCCAGATTATCTTGAACGTCTAAGTGAACAAGCTGATCTACTGTTACAACATACACATTCTCAAGCAATGCTGGGTTTACATGAATATACCAGTCAATTGAAAGAAAGTTATGATGTATTACTTGATAAACCTCTATTATTGCAATCAGACTATATATTTGAAATTTATCAAAAAGCGCATCAACAGCTTATTCAATTGTTCGATGCCTTGGCTGCTGGTCAGCGAGTTGGTATTGTTAAGCAACATCAAAGTATTCTAGAAGAATTAAAACTTTATACCCTACATACTCCGAGCGTACACAATGACCTGTCTCAGCAAGATCCTACTTCTGTTGAGCCACTATTTAATATCGAACCAGAGCCAGAAGCTGCTGTTACGGTAGAGAATTTATCAGACTCTGCAGACTGGGCAGTATTAAGCCAGAGTGTACAGCAAGATCGCCAATATATTTCTTCTACACAGGTAAATCAAAACTTTGATCCTGACCTTTTAGATATCTTTCTTGAAGAGGCTGATGAGCTACTTGAGGGAATTGATACCGATCTCAATATTTGGGTAGGTGAGCAAGAAAACTTTGCAGCCCTGAATAATCTAATGCGCTATTTGCATACCTTGAAAGGTGGAGCAAATATGGTTCAGGCGACTTATCTAGGTTCGATTACCCATGAATTAGAAAGCATATATGAGCGTTTAATTCAAAAGCAGTTAGTTGCAACTTCACCTTTAATTGATTTTATTCGTTTAGTACAAGATGACTTGGCTGACCGTCTGCAAATCATGCGTGAACAACAATTAGATTATGCAGCTCCTTACACAATTAATGCGTTAAAACGAGCAGGTCAAACCTCTAACTTCCAACCTGTACCAGTGGTTGAAATATTTGATAGTGAAAGTGAGATCTTCTCTGAACAAGAGCTGATATCTGAAGTATTAATCGATGAAGTACCGGCAGAAATTGAGCCTGTTCTTACAGAATTAGAAGTTCATGATGATCAGATGGTATTTGATAACGTTGTTACTGAGTTAGCTACGCCAGTTGAAGCAATAACATCCGTTACATCACAAGAGAATGAAGCGGTAGTTGAAGAACAGGATATTACGGCTGTTGTTGAGCAGACATTCCTAGAAGAAGCTGCTGAATTGTTAGAAATGGCTGATGGGCTATTGAAACAATGGTTTGAGCAGCGTACAAACCGAAGTATCTTGCTTCAATTACAAAGAGCTGTGCACAGTTTGAAGGGTGGTGCACGAATGGTCGGTTTAGAAGCCGTCTACGCGATTGCCTATCAACTCGAAAATACATTCGAACAATTTGCGTTACATCACTTCAACTCGAATATTTATGACCATTTGCTCGAAAGTGCAATTGCATGGCTAAAAGATGCTATTTTCAAGCATAACTATCAGCATTTCGATGGATTACAACAAAGTTTAGAAAATATTCAATTCTTTGAAACGAATATCCAAATTCCGGCTAAGTTAACGAAAACTGATTTGTTTAGCTCAGAACCTGTGATGACCTTCATACAAGGTGATGGTACAGAACCACCACCAATGATGGGCGCATGGGAGCAAACAGAACGTCTGGATCAGAACAATGAAATGATCCGTGTTTCAGCAGACTTGATCGAGAAGATGATTGACTTGTCTGGTGAGAACTCGATTAACCGTTCACGAATTGAAATGGACTTGAGTCAGTTCGGTCATACATTGGTTGAAATGGAATTGGCTATTCAACGACTGGCCGATCAGTTACGACGAATGGAAGGCGAGTTAGAAACACAAATTATTGCTAAACACGGTATTGAGCATTCTCGCTATACCGACTTTGACCCTTTAGAGATGGACCAATATTCATCTTTAAACCAGTTATCGAAATCTCTTGCTGAATCTGCATCGGACTTGGTCGACTTTAAAAATACGTTATCTCACAAGATCAGAGATACAGAAAGTTTACTTTTACAACAGTCGCGTATTCAGGCAGAAATTCAAGAAGGCTTGATGCGAACACGATTGGTTCCATTTTCACGTTTGTTACCGCGTTTGCAGCGGATTGTGCGTCAAACATCCACAGCCTTGAATAGACCTGCTGAGCTTTTCGTAAATAATACCGAAGGTGAGTTAGACCGTAACATTTTAGAACGCTTAGTGACACCACTCGAGCATATGCTCAGAAATGCAATTGACCATGGTCTAGAAGACCGAGCACAGCGCCAAAAGGTGAATAAACCGGAAGCAGGGCGTATTGAACTGAACATTCAGCGTCAAGGAACAGACGTTGTTGTTGTCTTTAGCGATGATGGACAAGGTATTGATGTAGAAAAAGTCCGCCAAAAAGCACTGCTTGCTGGTCTGATCAAGCCAGAACAAGATTTAGAAGAGCAAGATATTCTACAGCTAATTTTCCATCCAGGTTTAAGTACCGCAGAACAGATTACTCAGATTTCTGGACGTGGTGTTGGTCTTGATGTCGTACAGAGCGATATTAAAGCTTTAGGTGGACATGTTAGCGTTGACTCTGTTTATGGTAAGGGAACAACATTTACGATACGTGTACCGACTACTGTAGCTGTAAGTGATGCCTTAATGGTAAAAGTGGCAGATCAGCAATTTGCAATTCCACTTGCTCAAATTGATCGAATTGTTCGAGTTTCGCCTGCTTCTTTAGAGCAGTATTTTGAAAGTCCTAAAGAACTATTTGAATATGAAAATAAGCGTTATCCATTACGTTATCTTTCAGAATTTGTTGGTAATCAACCAATGCCACGACTAAATGGCATGATGTATTCATTACCTGTCTTAATGATTAAAGCCAACAATGGCCAAACTGTGGCGTTACTTGTCGATCAGTTAATTGGTTCTCGAGCTCAAATTGTAGTGAAACCAATTGGTCAACAGTTCTCTAGCATTGGAGCAATTGCAGGTGCGACCATCTTAGGTGATGGACAGGTTTGTTTAATTTTAGACGGGCAAAATATTGCGCGACAAATTCAGTCTACACCGCGTCATAAACAGCTTAGTGAAGCAGTATATAGACAACGTGAATCAGACGAGCGCCGTCTCGTTATGATTGTCGATGACTCCGTAACTGTACGTAAGGTAACGTCTCGATTACTTGAACGCCAAGGCTACGATGTTGTTACGGCTAAAGATGGCGTTGATGCCATAGAACAGCTAGAAAATATTAAGCCGGATTTGATGCTGCTTGATATTGAAATGCCACGTATGGATGGTTTCGAAGTACTTAATCTCGTACGACATCATGATATGCATCAATACATGCCAATTATTATGATTACATCCAGAACAGGCGAAAAACATCGTGAACGGGCATTCTCGTTAGGTGTAAGTCAATATATGGGTAAACCGTTCCAAGAAGAAGAGTTACTAGAAAATATTGATGCTTTACTTGTAGCATTTGAAAGTGAGGTCAAATCATGAAAGGTAGTGTAAATACATCTTTGATCGGTAATATGGACCAACAAGAGCTACAGCATCTTATTACGGTTTCAACTGGTTTTATTGATGCCTATATCATTGAATGTAATGATGAGGTACCTATGCTGTTGCCGCAAAATATTGTGTTATCTGCCATGGACGTAAAAAATGGCGTAAAACATATTGAGTGGCATGATGTAAAGCTACCTATATACTCAGTCCATAATGCAACTGATCAATATGCTGTAGCACTGGTAATTGAAGGGGAAGATATCAGCCAACGTTTTGCTTTAATGTGTAAAACTATGCCGATCTCTGTTCGTTTACGTATTTCTGAAATTGTTGATGAAATAGATGAATACCAAGAAGCTGAACAGCACCCTACAGTATTTAAATATGTGCGTATGCAAGATCAACGCTACCACATACCTAACCTAGAATATATTGAAAAAACTCTAGGTTTATAAAGAAAAAAAGGAACTCAAATGAGTTCCTTTTTTATAAAAATTAAATAAATTTTAAAATATAAAATCATATATTCCAGTATAGAGATAAGCATTCAAAAGAATGCTATATAAAGATTCTCAAAAATAAATTATCTAATTTAATAACCACGAATTATATTTCAGAATTTTCAAATACATATTCATAATTAAAAATAATAAAAAAGCACCCTAAAGAGGATGCTTTTTATATAGATCAATGATCTTTAAGCTTTTAAGCAAGTAAGTTTTCTAAAATTTGCTCATAAATATCAGTTAAAGGATCAAGATCGTGTACATCTACATGTTCATTAATTTGATGAATAGTTGCATTTAGAACACCGAGTTCTAAAACTTGTGCACCTGTTGGCGCAATAAAACGTCCGTCAGATGTACCACCACTAGTAGATAGCTCAGTCTCAGTACCAGTTACGTTCAAAATAGCAGTTTGAGCGGCATTAACTAATTCACCTACTGGCGTCAAAAATGGCAAACCAGATAAGTTCCAGTCAATCTCATATTGCAAACCATGTTTATCTAAAATTTCATGAACACGCTGTTTAAGCTGCTCAGCTGTAACTTCTGTTGAATAACGGAAGTTAAAAGTAACTTCTAAAGTACCTGGAATGACGTTGGTTGCACCAGTACCCGAATGAATATTTGAAATTTGGAATGAAGTTGCAGGAAAGTATTCATTTCCATTGTCCCAAACAGTTTGGCATAACTCTGCTAAGGCAGCCGAAGCTTCATGAATGGGATTGCGAGCTAAGTGAGGATAAGCCACATGACCTTGCTTGCCGTGAACATGTAGTACGCCATTTAAAGAACCACGACGGCCATTTTTAACAATATCACCTAATTTACTTGTACTTGATGGTTCACCGACCAAACACCATGTAATTTTTTCATTACGCTCTTCAAGTGTTTCAATAACTTTAACTGTACCGTTAACAGCAGGGCCTTCTTCATCTGAAGTAATTAAAAAAGCAATTGAACCTTTATGGTCTGGATGCTTTGTTACGAAACGTTCAGATGCAACCACCATTGCAGCCAACGCAGTTTTCATATCAGCTGAACCACGACCATAAAGTTTGCCATCACGAATTTCTGGTGCAAATGGGTCTGAATTCCATGCATCTAGACGACCTGTTGGAACAACATCGGTATGTCCAGCAAAACAAAACACAGGACCTTCAGTGCCGCGTCGAGCCCATAAATTGTCAACGTCCCCAAAACGCATTGGTTCAATATGAAAGCCAGCTTTGGCTAGACGATCAGCCATAATAGTTTGGCAAGTATGGTCAACAGGAGTAACAGAAGGCTGTTGTAAAAGTTCTAAGCTAAGCGAGAGAGTGTCTGAGTGGTTCATACCGGAAATTGCATGCTGAGTAGGGGAAATATAGTCCGATATAATAGGCGAATCTCTGAAGGTTGGGTATTTAAAAATAAAAAAACCTTATCGAAGTGATAAGGTTTTTCGAAGCTGTGCATAACTTACATTTTATTCTCAGTTTTTTGTGCGGTATTACTTACAGCATCACCAGCTTTAGAGACATCTTTACCAAAACCCTTGAACGTATTACAGCCAGTTAATACAAATGCAATCATTACAGACGCGACTAAAACTTTTTTCATCATTTTCTCCGTTTAAATTTAATAATGAAGTAAATTTAGATTAAAAAACAAACGTAAAAAGAAACATGACTATTTAATAGTAAAAACGTTATAAATTGTTTCTAGAAGTCTATACCTACTTGTAAAGTGGCATTTTTTCGTTGTTAACGGGTGCTAGGCTTAGTAGAGGAGGACGTCTAAACATATAAAACTGTGTATCTTCGTTGTTCTTACAATATAAGCCATCTGTCCACCAATAAGCAGCGTTTGAACTTGCTTGTCTATTAGGACAAAGCCATTCATGTCTTTCTAGACGATAAAATTTAGAGTCAGGAATAGTTGTGCCCCAGTATCCGAGTCGACGTGTTGAATTTACCCAATTGGGTATGGGTTGTTTTTGGCCTAAATTCAAAGGTAGGTAGAGCTGGCCTTTTAAAATAGCAAAACGCTGTTGTACCTTAAAATTTAAAGCTTCTGAAAATTGGAACTGCTTATCGGTAAAGTGATACAGCTTTTTGCTCAAAGTATCTTCTCTATTTAAGCCAATCCATTGTTCTAAATTTAACTGACCTTCACCCAAGTAATATTTTAGAGCAACTTCCCAGTGTTCAACTTGTTGTGTTTCTTTATTTAAAATTAAGAAATCAAGTTCACCTAAAGTTCTTGCACCCTCAATTTTTTGAATACTATGGCCTAACAACTGATAAGAATGGTATTGATCTTCCTGTAACCAAAACCAAAGTAAATTCTCAAAACGTAAACCTAAACGTGTACTTTTAAGGCGAGACATAAATTGGAGTAAAGGCTCAGGCATCTCATCAAGCTGGTGTAAACGCGGTAAATAATTTTGAAAATGTTGTTTCCAAGTCTGATCAGAATGTAATTGAAAACTATGCCGAATAGAGAGGCTTTGGGGAAGTTGGCAAAGTAAATTAGGACTAGCAATGGTAAATGCTAATTGTCTTACCATTGGGTGGTTGAACTGTAACCATGGTTCAAAATAGGATGTCTTAACTGAGGCAATATTCATACGTTTAGTACTCGAAATAATTCATCCCAATTTCATGGTCGATCAACAAAACAATACCAGAAAAACACTTTATACTACGATCAACAATAGCTTAAGGTTTATATATGCGAACATTGTTTTGGCGAACTCTGGTCGTGATTTTTATCACGCTTGGTATTATTGGAGCAATTTTACCAGGCATGCCGACAACAGTGTTTCTTATTCTGGCTGCTTGGGCTGCCTCAAAGGGATGGCCTCAAATGGATGCATGGTTGTTAAATCATCCAAAATATGGACCAACTCTACGTGACTGGCGAGCAAATGGCACAGTACCGCGTAAAGCGAAGTGGATTGCCAGTATTATGATGACCGTAAGCGGTATTTTAATGCTGTTTACTTCTGCACCATTTGGGGTGAAAGTTTTCACTGATACTACCATGCTCGTTGTTGCAATTTGGTTATGGCTACGCCCTGAGCCAAAAATAAAAGATTGATAATCTTTTATTTTTGGCGCAAGACAAGCGGTGAAACCGCGCGTAGATAAAAGAAGATTGATAATCTTTTAATTTTGGCGCAAGACAAGCAGTGAAACTGCGCGTAGATAAAAGAAGATTGATAATCTTTTAATTTTGGCGCAAGACAAGCAGTGAAACTGCGCGTAGATAAAAGAAGATTGATAATCTTTTAATTTTGGCGCAAGACAAGCAGTGAAACTGCGCGTAGATAAAAGAAGATTGATAATCTTTTAATTTTGGCGCAAGACAAGCAGTGAAACTGCGCGTAGATAAAAGAAGATTGATAATCTTTTAATTTTGGCGCAAGACAAGCAGTGAAACTGCGCGTAGATAAAAGAAGATTGATAATCTTTTACTTGTGACGTATGACAAGTTTTCCATTAATTTTTATTAAAGCTCAAAATAGTTGAGTTGATATAAGAGAAGAAATTCGATGTTCCAATTTAAACTTGAAGATGCAGATATTCTTATCGATTTAGCAAATCAAACTTTAAGCCTCCCTAAACATAATAAGTTTTATGTGGTTTCTACGGGTAAGAATGGAATTGGGGAACAGGAAAATACGGGGAAAACCCCACGCGGATGGCATCGGGTTGCCAAAAAATTTGGTATGCAATCTCCCAAAAACGCAGTTTTTATTGCACGACAACCCACAGGTGAAGTCTATAGCAGTGAATTAGCCGCACAATTTCCTGAGCGAGATTGGATATTGTCACGCATTCTTTGGCTAGATGGTCTAGAAGAGGGCTTTAATAAAGGCGAAGGCCACGACACTATGCAACGTTATATTTATATTCATGGTACACCTGATAAAGAACCGATGGGGGTTCCAATGTCACATGGGTGCATTCGAATGCGTAATGAAGAAATTATTGAATTGTTTGATTTAGTCTCTGAAGATGCGCTTGTCTATTTGTCTGAACAATCTTTAACCTAAAATGGGATTTTAAAGATTATTGTTTAATTAGCCGAATGATCAAAATATTAAAATAAGTGCTTAAATAAAATACAAAAAATTGTTTTTTACTTAATAATGACTTATTTTTAATCATTCATTCGCATTTTTTTGAAAAGTTGTCGAAAAGCGTTTGACACCTGTTAAAGATTCTCTATAATGCACCTCACAAACGATGAAGACGTTAAGGGCGCTTAGCTCAGTTGGTAGAGCGTCTGCCTTACAAGCAGAATGTCGGCGGTTCGATCCCGTCAGCGCCCACCAAGCCTTTACGTTAAGCTCTCAAGTGCAGCGGTAGTTCAGTTGGTTAGAATACCGGCCTGTCACGCCGGGGGTCGCGGGTTCGAGCCCCGTCCGCTGCGCCACTTAAGACTTAACATCGTTTACCCCACAATTGCGATATTGTGAAAGTGCAGCGGTAGTTCAGTTGGTTAGAATACCGGCCTGTCACGCCGGGGGTCGCGGGTTCGAGCCCCGTCCGCTGCGCCACTTAAGACTTAACATCGTTTACCCCACAATTGCGATATTGTGAAAGTGCAGCGGTAGTTCAGTTGGTTAGAATACCGGCCTGTCACGCCGGGGGTCGCGGGTTCGAGCCCCGTCCGCTGCGCCACTTTTATAAAACGCTTTTGCAGGGCGCTTAGCTCAGTTGGTAGAGCGTCTGCCTTACAAGCAGAATGTCGGCGGTTCGATCCCGTCAGCGCCCACCATAATTTGTGACCATACTTTATTTTTAAAGTATTGCAAGTGCAGCGGTAGTTCAGTTGGTTAGAATACCGGCCTGTCACGCCGGGGGTCGCGGGTTCGAGCCCCGTCCGCTGCGCCATTCTCTTGATTCCCTGATCTAGAGGATGTAATGTATAAAGACTGCGGTTGTTGTCTTTTTCAATCAGGGCGCTTAGCTCAGTTGGTAGAGCGTCTGCCTTACAAGCAGAATGTCGGCGGTTCGATCCCGTCAGCGCCCACCATAATTTTTCAAATTTAAAAAATTATATACACTAATTTATTTAGTGTTTTTTGCATTTCTGCTATTTATATTTCCTATCTATTTTATCTTTGCTATTGTTGGTCAAAACTTCTCTTTCTCTTTCTCTTTCTCTTTCTCTTTCTCTTTCTCTTTCTCTTTCTCTTTCTCTTTCTCTTTCTCTTTCTTAATTTTTTAAGTTCAGATTTATTACTTTAAATTGTGATTACTCTCTCGTTTAATGAAAGCTGCCATACCGTAAAGCAATAGCAGCTTTCTGAACCAAGATTAATACTCGTTTAGAATCCAGCCACTCGCGTACGCAAAGTATTCACGCAGCCAAGCGTTATAGCGACTGACTAAAGGAGTTTCGGCAGCAACTGTATAAATATGGGTATAGCCTTGTTTCTTTGCAATAGCTGCAGCTCTTGGGGTATGAAAGTCACTTGTAACAATTGCAATAGGTTGATCAATACTAATATGAGCTTGCTCAAGTAATGGTTTACTGTTTTTAAGGTTAAGTTCTGTACTTGTACTTTTGTCCTCAAGAATCATTCTTTCTTTGGCAATGTGAAAGTGCTGTTCAAGGTAACGAGACATAACTAATGCTTCGGATTCTTTCTCTGAAAAGTCTAAACCACCTGTTAAAACAACTTTTGCGTGAGGTTGTGAAAGGGCAACTGGAGCTGCTGTATCGAGGCGTTTTGCAAGAATGGCTGAAGGCTGTCCATTTTCGACACCACTACCTAAAACAATGATTGCTTTCACCGCGGGAATATTTTGGCCTGTATCTTTATTATCTTTAATAAAACTAAAAAAATAGCCTAAGCCAATCAGCCAGATCCAGAAACATAACCATCCGAAACGCCAAACTGAATGCAGGCGATAGTGATAAAAGAAAAAACGTTCCAGATGATAATAAAATAAGGCATAGAGGCAGAAAAATACCCCTAATATTAAAGGAACAATTGTGCCTACATGAATTTTATTTAGGAAAGCTAGAAATAAGCCGTCTAAAAATAAAATTGAACCAATGATGGCCAAGAAAATCCGAATCCACTTACTGACTTGCATTGTGTTTAGAGTTGCAATTTAAATTGCAGACAGTGTATGCAAAATCATTCCAAATTCAATGCTGATCGCAATAAAAAGCCGAGTAAAGCTTTTCGGCTATTACTCGGCTTTATTATTTATTGATTTTTAATAAACATCACGGCGATAGCGACCTTGTTGTCTTAGCTCATCAATTTGTTCTTCACCTAAAATATCAGTCAGTGCTTGATCTACTCCGCTAGCCATTCCTTCAATACTTCCGCAAACATAAAGAACTGCGCCGCGTTCAATCCAGTTGGCCAATTCAACTGCATTTTGTCGAATGATATCTTGAACATACACACGTTGCTCTTGATCCCGTGAGAATGCCAAATCAAGTCGTTTTAACATTCCCATTGTTTGCCAAGCTTCAATGGTTGATGCATAGAAGAAATCATGAGCGCGTTGGCGTTCACCGAAAATTAGCCAGTTTTCAGTATAGTTATGACGAGTTCGCGTATGAAGTAAACTCATTAAACCCGCGATTCCAGTTCCATTACCAATACAGATAATTGGACGATTATCATCGATCAAGTGAAAAGACTCATTGGTGCGAATACGTAATGCAATACTCTGATTAATTTCTGTGTATTGAGTCAGCCAGCCAGATCCTAACCCTAAATGGCCAGATTCATCGGTTTGCTGGCGAACAACCAAACGAAGTACTTGCTGAGAAGGGATACTAGCAATTGAATATTCTCGTGTTGGTAGAGTAGGGAGTTGTTCTAATAAGTGGTCCAGATTAGCAAACGGTTCAATCTCACCCGTTAAATTTTTATTCCAAAGTGCTTTTTCAATGGAGATTTGTAGCGAGTCTACCACTGCATTTCTAAGAATATGATGGTGTTGTAAAAACTCATTAATACGTTCAGGGCTATTACCCGGTTGTATTTCAGCAATGTCTCCAGCTTGCCATATAGCTTCATGATTTGCTGTAAGTTCAATATTGTAAGCTGGTTGCCCTAGACTATTTGGGTTGAGCAAGTCACGTTGTTGTAATGTCCAATTATCAAACACTTTTTCAAGATTAACGGCATGCAGCTCTAGTTTAGTTGCTTTTACAAGAGCTTGATTCCAGTTTTGAATATGTGTTGGATTTGCATTATCTACCTCGATAGTATCGAAGTAAGCTTTTGCACCATTGTTTTTAAGCCATCCATCTACAGTGTGACCAAAACTACAATATGTATCTGGGTATTCTTTCGAACCTAAGGCTAATACGGCATATCTGAGATGCTGAAGCTCTAATTTTGTTTTTAATAGCTTTTTTGCAAAATTAGAAGCTAAGTCTGGTGCCTCTCCAGTACCATAAGTACTAATCACAAAAAGAATTTGTTCATGTTCCTGTAAATCTGCTTCAGTTAACTGCTGTATAGATTTAACCTGAACAGGCTGATGTGCTTCTTGCAAGCTGGTTGCGGTACTCCACGCAAGTTGCTCTGCAACTCCTGTTTGGGTGGCATAAGTAATTAACCAAGGTTTCGCATTTTCATCAATGTAGTGACCAGCTAAAGACTGACGAGCTGCCTGTGTCAATTTTTTCTGTTTACGGCGTTTTAGATAAAGCATCCAACCGGTAACAAAGAATAATGGCATGGCTAAAGATGCAAACATTGCTACAAATTGATAGACTGGTCCAAAAAAGCTGCCACGATGTACAGGTAACATGCTGCTCATGATTTTTTGATTAAGCTTTTTATCTTCATAAAGCTCCATCTTTTCAATATTGGCAGTTTTATAGTTATAGACAGCTTGGTTACGTGCACGCTCGTGTTGTGGCGTTGCATCTACAAAACTTAATTCAACTTTTCCATCGTCTTTTTTCGGTAAGTTTACTGTTAAAGTTGAATAGTCACGTCCAACTTGATTATTAAAACCGCTCCAGGTTTGGTTGAGGGCAGTAATCAGCTGAGTGCTATCTAATTTAGTTTCAGAAGATTTGTCTTTATTGCGTCCAGCTCCGCCATGTCCTTGCATTTTAGGTTGTTCTACACCTAATACTTTGAACATACCGCTACGCCACCAGTCATATGACCAATATAAACCTGTACATGCAAAAAGAAGATAAAAAACAATAACCCAAGTACCTACGACAGCGTGTAAATCCCAAATAAAATTTCGACCTTTAAGTTTGGGTTTAACAGCAAGCCATTGACGTGCAGAGTGCTTCTTTGGCCAACGTAAATATAATCCGCTCAAAACAAAATAGATGAGCATTAAGGCACAAGCGCCGGTAATTTGTTTACCGAACTCTCCAGCAGTTAAGTTTCGGTGAATTTGTTGTATTAATAAAAGTAACTCGCGACCTTTAACATCAGGCAATACCTGTGCTGTGTAAGGGTTGACCATCATATTGTAGCCACGTCGTTCGCCTTCTTTTTCAATATTGACAACAGAGGAGGCAGTAGGGTCTTTGGCAATCGTAATGCTATTAATTTTAATTTCTGGCTGGGTTGTTGCGAAATGTTGGTAAAGTTGAGCAGGGGTAAGCTTAGGAGTACTTTCTGCTTGAACAACATAACTATCTGTATTTACCCATTTTAAAATTTGTTGATCATAAGAATAAATTGCGCCTGTAACACCCATAATAGATAAGATGAGGCCAGCACTAATACCCAGAAACCAATGAATTTGAAATAAAAACTTTTTAAACATGGTCGAAAATGTAAATATGATGGAGATCTTGTAACGAAGTATAGCCGAAGATTGCGTAGATAATATGGATTTTGGAGATAATATTAATTTTCATTATCATTTATTTTTAGCTTAATAAAAAACCTCCTATAACGGAGGCTTTTTAATGGGGTGAAATTATAAAGTTTTCGGTTCACCTACAGTTTCTTTCAAATGCTTACGAATTGTATTGAAAGAAAAGTTTTTAGAGTCCATGCGTTTAGGCAAGATATACGCACCTTGCTGTTCTTGGCCCTTAGGATCTTTTACTTTAAAGTTAACTAAAATAAAGTCAGGGGTGTTGTACCATTCATAGATGTTTTTCCATCCAATGGTCCCAACGCCTTCTTGTAATCCCATTTGCTGGAGCATTACGATACCGTGAGGTTGTACACCTAAGCGAATACCTTTGATTTCCTGTACAGGAAACTCATTCATCTTACGCTTAACGTACCATTCCAAACCATATGTGCGGCCAAGGTAATAAAGTACTACACCAACAATGGCTACCCAGCAAATCACTGTAGAATAGTTCTTAATAAAAATAAGACCTAAAATCGCAAGGGCTAAAATTACGCCCATAATTGCCCAGATTTTTGTGCTGATTTTATTGGTGCTGCGCCAGATAAGAAGTTGTGCATTACGTTGTTCAGCTTCTGTAACCTCGTAAGGAACTGGCTGAAGCGTATAAGCATATAAAGTTTTCGCGGTCATAGTGCAAATAACAAATTGTAAACTGTTTTAAGTTTAGCATTAATTGGCATAACTCAGGAAAGGATATTATGCCAATTTCATACTAAATTCCGACTCAAATTTATAATGATGCAAGTTCGCTGGCATCATTATCTAGATCATGACTTAGGCGTTGTTTCAACATACTAAATCGATTCAAAACACTTAGCATCAGTGATAACTGCTGTAAAATAATGAGTGATTTCTGGTCATCTTCATCATTTTGGCTTAAACGCTGACGTATCGTCTTAAGCATATTTTGTGCTGTCAAATCAGGCATTTCATCTCTTAACAGCGCACCTTGTATATCGTCTAATGCTTGATCTAAAACGTTAAGAACCGCTTGATCCTGAATCTTTTCTCTATGTGCTCCAAGTGCCGCGATATAACTTAAAAATGTATGATTAAGGCATAAAAATTCAAATATATCTGACTTGCGAGTAGGATCAAAGTCAGGCTCTGTCGCTAAAGTTGAAATAAGCGAGGCGACTTCAGCATCGGTATTATGAGCAGCGCGGCGAACAATACGATAATTGAGCGCATGGTTATGATCTTCATGGTATTGCTTTACCACTTCCGCTAAATAATTACATTGTGCTTGTAAAGAGCGTCGAATGCTGCGCGGTAGGCGACGGAATTTCCAGTCAGGCCAAATAAAGGTGACACCAAACCACGCTAAAGCACATCCAATTAGGGTATCTACAAATCTAGGAATAGCCGCAGCGACTGCCGAGCCATCTAAGTTAAAGTTAATTAATGCCAAAATTGTGATGAAAGCGGTTGCTTGAGCATATTGCTTACTGCGTAACTCGAAAAATAGTACGCCGCTTAAGACCAGCATGACTAATTGTCCTTCTACGGAAGGTACAAGGAATACCACGCTTAGCCCGACAATAATTCCGACTAATGTCCCAACTATACGTAAACGTAAGCGACGTTTGGTCGCGTTAAAGTTAGGTTGGCTGACAAATAATGCTGTCAACATAATCCAGTAGCCATATTCGATTCGGGTGGTTTGAATAAATACATATCCAATAAAAAGAACAATCGAAACTCGAATGGCATGACGAAACAGTACAGATTCAGGGGTTAGATTTTGTTTTATTCGTACAACAATATCATTCCAACCTTTTAAATCATCATCTTTGAGTTGGTTTTCAGCCTGCTTTACTTTGTCCGACTGAATATGCTGTTCCGTTTCTAAGTTGAGTAATTGTGAGTCAATAGACTTTAAGTTTCGGTATAAGGCAAAAAGAGCATTTACCCACAATAAATCATACTGCTGATCTTTTCTTAATTTTTCTAAAGATAAGCGTAAGTTATCAAAACTCTGTTTAAAACGTTTGTTATGGATATATGGTTTGCGCTGTAAAATACATTCATTCAATTCTTGGCAGGCTTTACCCTGAACCGCCAAAATACGCTGAAATCTGAATAAAATATCACTGTGCTGAAAGATCTTTGCTAACTTTTGATAGTCGATATGAGCAGAGTCTGCACGTTCATGAATATCTTGTGCGACAAAATAATAATGTAGGCTACGGCGAGTATCTTTTTGTCCTCGGTCACCTTTTAAGCGGGTTAAAAGGGCTGTTTTAAGATCATTAAAAATAGTAATCAATTTGCCATTTTCTAATGAAAGATCAATCATGCTTTGCTGATAACTGGCAGGAGTCATATCAACATCAAATAAATTGGATTTGGCAAATAGGAAGTCACCTAACGAACCATAAGAGGCTGCAAGTTTGTCTTGAAGTTGGCGAACAGGAAATAATAAAAAGCTAATGGTTGCAATAAGTCCGTACCATGCTGCTCCTGCAACTAAAAGAGCTGGCTGTATATACCATTGGTCAAATAAATGAACCCCCAACATGGTATAAACCGAAACCACCAGACATCCATAAGAGATTGTCGCGTAACGGCGGCCTAGTGACCCGAGTAGAATCCAGCCAATACAGGAGGCAATCAACCCTAGTGCAAAAAGCATTGGATAAGGGAAAAGTAATTGCACGGAAGCGGCTGTAATGAAGAAACCAATATAAGTGTAAATCAAATTCATGATTCGTACTGAAAAGCGATCATCAATATCACTTAAACCAGCTGCGACCACACCTAAAGTGAGGGGAATTGTTGCTAATTGATGTCCTAGAAAATAAGGCACGAACGCAGTTCCTGAAAAGGCAATCAGCATCCGCACGTTATACATAAATGATGTGTTATAAGTCGCTCTTTTTAGGCGTTTAAACCAAGATTTCAAATGAAGTCCTTGCTGATCAACCTGAGTGATAAAGGATTTGCGTATTTCTACACCAATGTTGCACAAATCATACGATAGACAGTGTAAGCTTGTCTGTATGCAAATGATTGAAAAATGAAATATCGTTATGTCTGAACAAACAGCCCAGCGTCAATATTCTATTGGCTGGATTATGTTGCTCGCTTTACTCACGGCTTTAGGGCCATTATCCATTGATATGTACTTACCTGCGTTGCCTCAAATGGCCCATGATTTTGGGGTGAGTACGCAAATGGTAGCAAACACATTGCCAGCTTATTTTTTTGGTTTAGCTATTGGACAACTGGTATATGGACCTTTAAGCGACCGTATCGGTCGAAAAAAGCCTCTTTATTTTGGGCTTGCGCTTTATGCAGTCGCAAGCTTGTTTTGCGTGCTAGCTACAAATGAATGGAGTCTAATAGCTGCCCGTATTTTACAAGCCTTAGGTGGTTGTGTAGGTGTGGTTATGGCTCGTGCTGCTATACGCGATCGGTTAGATGTGCAAGGTTCGGCACAAGCTTTTTCTAGCATGATGATCGTAATGGGTTTAGCGCCTATTTTGGCACCTATGATTGGGGCTTGGATATTAATCTGGTTTCCGTGGCAAGCGATTTTTATTGCGCTTTCAATTGTGGGCGCAATCTGTTGGCTATGTGTACATTTCTTTTTTAAAGAAACTTTGGCAACTGATAAGAGGCTCAAATTATCTCTATATCAAGTGGCTACCTTATATGGTGCTATTTTCAAAGATGCGAGCTTCCGTTTACCTATGTTTGCAGGATGTTTAACAGGTGCAGCGCTATTTTGTTATATCAGCTCAGCTCCCGCCGTTTTTATGGATCAATATGGGCTAAATCAACAAGAGTTTGCTTATGTATTTGGACTGAATGCTTTTGGCATTATGTTAATGTCATCTTTAAATAAGCACTTAACTACACGTGTTGAAATTACTAAGCGTTTAAAAGCAGGTTCAATGGTACAGGTGACAGGTGCAAGTATTGTGTTGATTGCTGGTTTAATTTCTGCAGCACCTTTATGGCTAGTAATGTTAGGACTGTTTTTAGCGATTTCAGGAATTGGTTTAACTGGACCAAATGCCATGGCTCTAGCCATGTCAAAGCAAGGTGCTCGTGCAGGAACCGCTAGTGCAATTATGGGCAGTATGCAATTTGCTTGCGGTTTATTGGGTGGCGTACTTCTTAACTTCCTTATTTGGTCTGCATCACTCAATATGGGAGTGATGATGGTGTTATTTACATTAAGTGGTTTTATTGTTGTTTTAAAAGCGACGCGACAAGCAAAAAGCCAAGCACTCTCTTGATTTTAAGAGAGTGGTTTGCTTGAGTCTTTAATCAAGAAAAACTGCAAAATTCTCTACAGGCTCTCTAGGCGTAATAAAAGTATTCACAATGTGTGCAGGGTCGGCATGACCTAGCGCAATCGCACAAACTAACTCTTCGTCATCTGCTGCGCCTAAAATATCTAACACTAACGGATGGAAATGGTTCCAAGCGGCTTGAGGGCAGGTGTCTAATCCCCGAGCCTTGGCCGCGACCATGACATTTTGAATCATCATGGCGATATCCATTTTGGAACCAATTCCCATTGCTTTATTGACTGTAAAGAAAATTCCGACTGGTGCATCAAACAGTTTGAAGTTACGTAACTGCTGTGCAGCCATTTTTTCTTTTTCGCCCTTTTTAATCTCTAAGAGACCATAAAGTCCCCAGCCATTTTCTCGGCGACGGTCAATAAAAGGTGAAATCCATTTTTCAGGATAATAGGCAAAAGTTTCTTTATATTGTTCTGCAAGTTCTGGATTTTTAGAAATCTCAATCTGTGCTGTACAAACACGCTCTACCATTTCATCACGTTTTTGTCCTGTCACGACATAGACTTTCCACGGTTGAGTATTAGTTCCTGAAGGTGCTCGGCTCGCGACTTTTAAGATATCCTTAATGATTTCGGGCTCAATGGGTGTGTTTAAAAAAGCACGGACAGAGTGTCGAGAGGTAATGGCCTCGTCAACAAGGCGGATTTGTTCCAGATTCATGAGGACTCCTGATCTTATTCTTAATGTTTAATGTTTATAAAAGTCTAATTTTGTGCGCCAAAATTGATGCATTTATAAACAAAAAATATTAGAAAAGTGATTTCCTTATATGTATGATGACTCGATTCGTTTAGACAAATGTCTAATCAATGATAGTTTGAAAGTGTCATTTTAGATTTAAATAGACAAAATATTGTGACTTGTTTGGTCATTAAATTAAAATGAAAATAAATTATGAGTAAAAAATATTCAATTAGAAAAAAGGTAGAATATGTTTAAAAACAGTACAAAACAGATGATTTTGTATGAAAAATAACCTTAAAGAGCATAATCTTTTAATGAAAAACATACACAAAATTTTAAATTTCTGCATAATACCGACTTTTTTACGCAGGTATGATTTCTCCATACTCACGTTAGGAAAAAGTAGTGGCTGCATAACAAGATACTTTTACAAAAAGGATTTTGTGCAGGAATGGAGAAATACACGAGGTATAAGGAGCTTTACATGAGTTTACCGCTCATCAACAAGCAGTTCATGAAACAAGGATTGGCGATTACCATTGCGACCATGAAAATGAACTTAACTCACGCAACGACTAAGCCACAAAAAATACAACAGCTTGGTACACATCTCAACGCACTCTTCTTGAATAATAAAGAAAGGGGCGCAGATAGTCGCGTCATAGCGATGGCTTGTTACAGTCTTTGAAATTTAAATCCAGTTTAGACATTCGCCCAAAAGTATATGTAAATATGCTTATTGGCTTAAATCCAGTTTTTATAACTCGATTAATTGATGGGAATCATTAAGCGAGCTGATTTAGCGGTGGTCATTTGTTAGTTTCCAAGTTTGTAGCCGAGTCGATGCATACTGTTCACCCAAATGGGAATATGTTCAGTAATGCGATGAATTCATTTTATTTGAAGGATGCTTTCTCTCATGCGACCTTCAAAGGCTTAGTGCTGGGCATCATGTTGCTTAAACTTGTGACGATAATTGCTATTCAATTGACATTAAAAGTTTTTTCTTAAATGTACTGAAAAAGTCCCTATTGCTAGGGGCTTTTTTGTTTATTGCAGATTTTGGCTTGTGCTAATAGCACTTTAGCAAGAACGTAAGCGGACCGAGTATGAATGAACAACTCAATGCCACACTGATGTCGTGGGTAAAATTTTTTAATGACCCTTTATGGGATTTTCTGGTTATTTTCTTGCTGGCTGTCGGTATTTTTTATACGGTCTTAACAGGAGCAGTGCAAATTCGCATGTTCTTGCAAAGTATTCGTGTTATGAAAAGCAGTCGTACTGAAGGCGAAGACGAGCATGGTCTTACTCCTTTTCAGGCGTTCGTAACAGGCCTTGCGAGCCGTGTTGGGGTAGGTAACATTGCTGGTGTAGCAATTGCTATCGCAATTGGTGGTCCTGGTGCAGTGTTCTGGATGTGGGTAACCGCTGTTCTTGGTATGAGCTCGGCTTTCATTGAGTCTACACTTGCTCAGCTATTTAAAGTGAGAGACAACAAGAGCAAACAGTTCCGTGGTGGACCGGCTTACTATATTACTCAAGGTTTACGTAGTAAAACCTTTGGTGTAGTTTTCGCACTGGCATTAATCTTTACCTATGGTTTCGTATTTAACTCAGTTCAAATTAATGCGATTGCAAATGCATCTTCACATGCATGGGGTTGGGATAAAGCCAATCTTATTGCTCATTTAGGTGGTGTTGATTTAGAAATTTCATGGGTTGGTCTTGCTCTTGTTGTGATGGTTGCATTGGCAATTTTTGGTGGTATTAAACGTATCGCTAAATTTGCAGAAATGTTTGTACCTTTAAAAGCGGGTCTTTACCTATCTGTTGCGTTGTATATTGCATTAAGCAACTATGCAATTTTACCTGACGTGTTAAAACTCATTGTAACTGAAGCTTTCCATTTCAATGCTGCGGCAGGTGGTTTCTTCGGTGCTGCCATATCAATGGCAATGATGCAGGGTATTAAGCGTGGTTTGTTCTCAAACGAAGCTGGTATGGGTTCTGCTCCGAATGCTGCCGCTGCTTCTGATGTAAAACATCCTGTAAACCAAGGCTTAGTGCAAATGCTTGGTGTATTCGTAGATACCTTCATTGTATGTACAAGTACAGCAATCATCATTTTGGTTTCTGGTGTTTATCATGATGCAGGCTTTGTTGGTGTTGAATTAACTCAACGCGCATTAGAGACTCAAGTTGGACACTGGGGTTCTGACTTCCTAGCAGTTCTATTATTCTTGTTCTGTTATTCTGCTGTATTAGGGAACTATGCTTATGCGGAAAGTAATGTGCAGTTCATTAATAACAACCCGAAAATTATGTTCATCTTCCGTATTTTTGTATTGGTGATGGTCTATTTCGGTGCAATTGGTAGTGTTCCATTAGTTTGGTCAATGGCTGACTTGTTTATGGGTATCATGGCTACTATTAACTTAGTCGCAATTTTACTGTTAACACCTGTAGCTCGTACTTTATTGAAAGACTACCGTGAGCAATTAAAACAAGGTATTAAAGAACCAGAATTTAAAATTAATAAATATCCAGAGTTGAAGAAAAAAGTCGATTCAGATATTTGGTAATTTTCAAAAAAAGCCTCTTAGAAATAAGGGGCTTTTTTTATGGAGCATAAAAACACTTGAGTATAAAATTTAAACATGACAAATTAAATAAATTCACTACAGCTTTTCACAAAATGAGCAACTAAAATTGCAATTCGGAAATTAATGTCATAGTGCAAAGATGAGCCATGAAACAGCTTAAATTGTGGGTTCTCGGACTTTCTATGGTGTTGGCTGGGTGCCAGACCACCTCACACTTATCTGCCTTAAAACCACAAACGGCAGAGGCATATTCACGTTTTGTCGACCAACCTTTTGCACAGCTTAAGAAGCAGCATAAAAAACCAGTTGTCGCATTGGTGTTAGGTAGTGGAGGTGCTCGAGGTTATGCACATATTGGTGTTATTGAAGTTTTAGAGCAACATGGTATTCGTCCTGATTTTATTGTAGGAACTAGTGCAGGTAGTATTGTTGGGGCAATTTACGCAAGTGGAAAAACACCTGATGAACTGCGCGATACCGCTTTGAAAATGAAAGCGGCCGATGTTCGTGACATTAGTATCGGTTTAAAAGGTTTTTTTGATGGCAAAAAAGTTGAAGACTATGTAAACCAACAAGTAAATAACTTACCGCTCGAAAAAATGAAAATACCGATGTATGTGGTTGCAACAGAGCTCAAGCATGGCACAAAAACCGTATTTAACTATGGCAATACTGGGCAAGCTGTTAGAGCATCTGCTTCAATTCCAAGTATGTTTATACCCACTAAAATTGGTAAATCTGAATATGTAGATGGCGGTTTAGTCAGTCCGGTACCTGTTGAAGTAGCCCGTGACTTAGGTGCTGATGTGATTATTGCTGTCGATATTTTGGCCCAACCGATTTATACGGAAACTTCGAATGTATGGGGGCTCTTTAACCAGAATATTAATATTATGCAAGGGCGTTTAGCTGCTGAAGAACTTCAATATGCAGATGTCGTGATTCAACCAGATTTAAGAGAAAAAGCACATATTTTTGATGTGAAAGGCCGTGAAGCTACCATGAAAGCAGGTATAGATGCGGCAAATGCAAAACTGTCTGATATTCAGTTTGCAATTGATGAAAAAATAGCTGAACAGAATCTTTCCACTGACGGTTTAAGTGCCCAGTCCAAATAAATCAAAAGCAAGTATATGAAAATTAAATAAAAGCCCTTCTCGGGCTTTTTTGTTGAAAAATAAAAGATTTGTATGTGCTGATAAAAATTTTTGTATAGTGGAGCTATGCTGAAAACTCCTCATGACACATATGAGAAATTCATGCTATTTTTCAAAAAAATAATTGATTTGTAACATATTGAGGCCGACTAATTAGATGATTCAGCAACAGGTAAAACAAGAGTTTCCAACATTAGAAGATATACATGCCGCTGCAGAGCGTTTAGATGGTTTAGTGGTTAAAACACCCTTTGTTTTTTCAGAAACCATTTCTAAAACCCTAGGGGCAGAAATGTGGCTGAAATTTGAAAATCTACAATTTACGGCTTCTTTTAAAGAACGGGGCGCATTAAATAAGCTTTTAAGTTTATCTGAACAAGAAAAGCAACATGGTGTAATCGCTGCTTCAGCAGGTAACCATGCACAAGGGGTTGCTTATCATGCTCAGCGTACAGGTGTGACAGCAACTATTGTCATGCCTAAATCGACGCCTAATGTGAAGGTACAACGAGTACGTGAATACGGCGCACGCGTTATTTTGCATGGACAAGACTTTTCTGAAGCTGCTACTGAAATGCACCGTGTCGCTCAAGAAGAATCATTAACGATTATTCATCCTTTTGATGATGCAGAAATTATTGCAGGTCAGGGAACTATTGCGCTCGAAATGCTTGCAGCTGTTCCTGAACTAGACATTTTAGTTGTGCCAATTGGCGGTGGTGGTCTCATTTCTGGTATTGCGATAGCAGCAAAATCGATAAACCCTAAAATTAAGGTCATCGGGGTTCAGTCGGTGGTTTACCCAAGCATGGCGAAATTGCTTTGTAACTATCAAATCGCAGTTTCCTTAGGTTCAACCGTAGCTGAGGGTATTGCGGTTAAAACTCCAGGTGAGCTGACGACTCAAGTCGCTAAAGAATACGTTGATGACATTGTTGTTGTCACTGAAGACATGATTGAAGAAGCAATTGCGCTGTTACTTAACATTGAGAAAACAGTATGTGAAGGAGCAGGGGCGACAGGTATCGCTGCAATTATGTCTCGACCAGATCTATTTTTAGGTCATAAAGTCGGGGTTGTTTTATCTGGGGGTAATATTGATACACGAGTGATGGTTTCCGTATTACAGCGTCATTTAACGCGTACAGGACGTATGGTTCGTATTCGTGTCGAATTACCAGATAATCCGGGTGCTTTAGCGCGTTTAACAGCAATTATTGCTGAGCAAGGCGGTAACATTTACGAACTGCGCCATGAACGCTTTGCTGCCACAAGTCGTGCCAAAGAAAGTGCGGTCAGTGTTGATGTCGAGTTAAAAAGTGCTCCAGATCTGGAGCCTTTAATTCAGGCCATGCAGCTTGAAGGTTATATTGTTCGTAAAGAAGAGATTTAAACACAGATATCGCTATGATATAAAAGCCGTATATGGCTCTTAAGGGAGTCATATACGAAGCAATTTAAATGGATTAAATTGCAAAAAGGATGAATTTACAAAAAAACGATCAAATCCTTCAATGAAATGGGAAAAACTGACAATTCTCTAAACTTTGCCCTTCACAATTTTAAGGTTTAGGTTTTAGTATTCTCTTCATTGCAAATTTGAAGAAATATAGGGATAACAACACTCAATGTTCAAATCATTTTTTCCGTCTCCACGGTATTTTTTTATATCTGTAGTTATTTGGCTCGCGCTAAATATGGTGCTCTGGTATACAGGGGGAGAACACTGGGGGCAGTATGTAGGCTTTCCTCATGGTTATGCAGATGCTGAGTCGCCTATAGGGGTAAGTCGCTTCTGGTCACCTGCTTTTTTGTGGTTCTATCTTTGGTTTTTAGTCTCCACAACACTTTTTGCTGGTTTTTGGAAAATTATTTCCAATAATCCATGGCAGCGATGGTCTATCTGGGGTTCAGCATTTATTTTATTTAATATCTGGTTCAGTGTTCAAGTTGATGTAGTTATAAATGCTTGGTATCAACCATTTTATAATTTGATTCAAAAAATGGTATCAAGTGGTGGTGGAGAGGTTGCTCAGTTATATACTGAAATGCTGACGTTCATATATATTGCAATGGTTTATGTAACAATAGGGGTCATAAATTTATTTTTTGTAAGCCATTATATTTTTAGATGGCGAACGGCAATGAATGAATTTTATACTCAATACTGGGCTAAATTGCGACTTATTGAAGGGGCTTCTCAGCGTGTACAAGAAGATACAATGCGTTTTGCTAAAACTTCAGAAAGTTTAGGTGTTAGTTTTATCGAAGCAATTATGACTTTAATTGCCTTCTTACCAATTCTTTTGCAATTATCGTCGCATATAAAAGTTTTACCTGTTGTAGGAGAAATTCCTCATGCTTTAATGATTGCTGCAATTGGTTGGGCTGTTTTAGGAACAGTCATACTCATGTTAGTTGGATATAAACTACCAGGATTAGAGTTTAATAATCAAAAAGTCGAAGCGGCATATCGTAAAGAGTTAGTATATGGGGAAGATTATTCAGATAGGGCTGATCCGATAACACTAAAGGAATTATTCAGTAAGGTTAGGCTAAACTACTTTAGATTGTATTTTCATTATGCTTATTTTAATTTAGTTCGTATATGGTACCTTCAATTAGATAATCTTTATGGCATTTTTATATTAGCACCTTCAATTGCTGCAGGTGTTGTTACTTTAGGTGTTATGATGCAAATTCTTAATGTTTTCCAACAGGTTCGTAAGTCGTTTCAATATCTTATTACGTCTTGGCCAACAATTATTGAATTACTTTCGATTTACAAGCGTTTAAAAGCTTTTGAATCAACATTGCATAAATAAATGAAAACCCGCAAAAGCGGGTTTTTTCATAAGTATTGGATTAGTGAGTTGCATTATAAAAATTAAGGATAGGGCCAACCAAAGACTACTGAGATTTATCTAAGGTGACTTGAATCTCTTTATAGTTAAAAGTGTCTTCTTCATCATATTTAGCAATACCATGCGTTTTATTGTTCACTTGTGGAATTTGATAACTAAAAAAAGCCACTTTCTTAGAAGGATGAACAATATTGATGAGTTTTTTAGGGTCTTTGTAACCACCGAATTCATTTTCAAGACTTTCTTTTAATAATTCAGGAAAATAAAGCGTTGCATTTGGTAATCCACACCCAACGCAAAAAGAAGAATCATAAAGCTCTATCGCTTGTTTTTGATCTGGACTCATTACTAAAGCAAAACCAGTTCCATTCGCACCTGCATTTGCTTGTACATCTTGCCAGTTACGTGGAACCAGCACCAATCCTGTTTCAGGTAATGCAAGAAGCTTGAGTTGTTTTGCATGTTGAGCATCGAGTTTAAAATTAAAATGGCAGCTTTTAGGCGTACAGGTTTCAAAACTTTTAAGTAAACCATCTTCTATAGGGTTTTGTGCCGTTACTCCATAAAAAGGGACTGTAACGCCGTTTAAAAAATTTGCTTCTCCAAGCTTATAGAACTGATTATCTGCTTTGCGTGTTGCAGCAGAGCTATAAAACTTTGGAAAATGAGGAGTAAAGCTTTTTACTTCTGCATAAGCAGTTGAAGTGAGACTTACCAATACTGTGCATAATAAAAAATTTAATTTTTTCATTTTTAGAAAGTAATCAATTTAAAATCTTATATAAATCTAACATATTCTTTTAAACTATAAGGTAATTCAAAATTGAATACTGTTTTTAACTTCATAATAAAAACAGACTTATAGAGATATGGAAAATGAAAAATATACTTTCAATTTGCTGCTTAGCGGCAATAAGTTCTTATAGTTTTGCTCAAGACATTAAAGGCATTTCATTTTCTCATCAAGAGTGGGAAATCTATTGTAGTAATACGGGTACTTGTAAGGCTGCTGGCTATCAAAATGAAGACAATGGTGATAATCCAGCTTCAATTTTAATAACGCGTAAAGCAGGGCCAAAACAACCTGTGCAAGTTGAGTTTACTTTGTCTGACTATGAACAAAGCATGCCTGCAAATCAGCTTAAAAATATCCATTTTTATATCAATGGCAAAGACTTAGGGCTTGTGGCTGTGGATGGCACTGAGCTGCCAATTATGGGTAAACTAAGTAGCTTACAAACCAATGCCCTACTACAGCAATCTAAACAGAAAACTGAAATTACATTTAAAAATGCGCAGCATCGATGGAAAATTTCCGATGAAGGAATGACTGCTGTGTTATTAAAAATGGATGATTTTCAGAAGCGTATTGGAACCGTTGGTGCTTTAGTCAAAAAGGGCAGTGCCAATGAAAATCAAGTGCTGATGCCTGAGCCAAAACTAGTTGTAAAACGTATTAAGACGGCAACCAAACCTTACTTAACTTTACAGCCAAAAAATAAACAGTACCAAACAATATACCGTAGCCTGATGGCTGCTAAACCGAATCCGAAAGAAGACGGCTTTTGTGAAGGCGTTTATGGCGGTAATAGTGATGGAGCTGAACCACAAGAAATTGATCTATATAAATTAACCAATATGAAAGTTCTGGCGACTACATTGTGTTGGAGAGGGGCTTATAACGAAGGGTATGGGGCATGGGTGCTCGATGAGTCTTTAAATGGTAAAGCAACTTTTGTGACCGAGTCTGCTTCAGATTTCGATAGCGGTATGATCAGCAGTTCTCAAAAGGGACGAGGTATTGGAGACTGCTGGGCAAGTGAAGAATGGGTTTGGGATGGTAAGAACTTTATACATACTAAGGATACGTGGACAGGGATGTGTAAAGGCTTGGCAGCAGGTGGGGTGTGGGAGCTTGATCGAATAGAGTCTGTGGTGAAATAACTACTTTGCGGTTACAGAGTCATAACAGGTAACTTTGGTGACTCTGTGATAAAAAGAACAGATTGTTTATTGGAGCTAGACCTATGTCACGTCATCTTTACGCTATTGCTCGCCATAAGTTTTCACATCTGAGTCGTTCAATATGTGTGGCGGCGGCTGTACTAGGCACAACACAAATTGCAATGGCGGGTTCAACGGTCGATCAGCTCAGTGATTGTCTTGTTAAAGCGACAACAGCTTCAGATAAAACTACAGTGCTTCAGTGGACATTTACGGCTTTAGCGGCTCATCCAGATTTAAAAGCATTTAGTAATGTAACTCCTGAGCAAAAAGACCAGTTAGACCAAAAACTGGCTCAGGTTTTACAGCGTGTAATTGTGGAACAATGTTCTACTCAGACCAAAGCTGTAATTCAGGCAGAAGGCATAAAAGCTGTAGGGGAAAGTTTCCAGCAGTTAGGCCAAAGTGCTGGTGAAGATATTGTTAAAGCCCCAGCCGTTAAACAACAGTTGCAGGGCACATTACGCTATATTGACCTAAACAAATTGGTGACAACGTTTTTAACACCAGAGATTTGGAATAAGCTGGGAATTACAAGATAAAAATCTAGTTTTCTATTTTGATAATAAAGCCTGCTATTTAAGTGCAGGCTTTATTGTATACGGGATAAAGTGATTTATTTAGATCGTAATCTTAGCGCCTAAAACTTTCACAAATTGAGCTAACCAAGCTGGATGTGCAGGCCAAGCTGGCGCTGTCACCAAATGTCCATCTGTAACAGCATCAGTCACAGCAATATGTGCATATTGACCACCTGCGAGTTTTACTTCGACAGCACATGCTGGATAAGCAGAACAGAGGCGGCCTTTTAAAATGTCAGCCGCTGCGAGTAACTGAGCGCCATGGCATACGGCTGCAATTGGTTTTTTCACTCGATCGAACTCACGTACAATTTCGACAACACGATCATTCATACGTAAATATTCTGGTGCACGACCACCCGGAATGACTAGGCCTACATAGTCTTCGGTATTAACGTCATCAAAATCATAGTTAATTGCAAAGTTGTGGCCTCGTTTTTCGCTATAAGTTTGTTCACCTTCAAAATCATGAATAGCCGTCGCAATATGGTCGCCGTTCTTTTTATTCGGGCAAACAGCATGCACGGTATAACCTAAACCTGTTAAGAACTGAAATGGAACCATAGTTTCATAGTCTTCAGCATAGTCACCGACTAACATTAAAATCTTTTTAGACATGATTTATCCCTCTTTTTAAAATATAAGTGATTTCTATTTTTAATTTAAATTAGCATAACGGTAGTGTGATTTTTAGGAAAAAGCTCATTCTTTAGTCGAAGAGTGTTTCGTAAGTGATATAAAAAAAGCCTCGATTGATCGAGGCTTTTAAATTTATGGGGTCTGCTTTTTATAACTCACAAGCTTTACCTTCATATTCATGACGGTTTGCAACGTATTCTTGACCATTCCATCGATAAATAGCAGAACAGAAGCCTGGTCCCCCATTTTCAATATCAGGCCAGCCATCTTTGCCTTTAGTTTTCAAAAAGGTGGGAAGGCCAGAGTTGCTAAAGAGTTTTTTCCATTGACCGTCTTTTTGCTGTGAAACAATATAGTAGCCAACCCCTGTATTGCCATAACACATACTGCTACTATCTTGAATAACTGCATCTTTATGACCATCACCATTTAAATCTTTATAAATAATAATTTCACCAGTATCACAGTTACCTTTCCAGCCATGTTTTGCTTTTTTGAAATTTGCAGCTTTAAAAATAGATGCTACTTCACTCTTTGGGACTTGAATCGTTTGAGCAAAAAGTGTCGAGTTTATTAACAATAAAGAGGTCGTAATAAGTAATTTATTTATCATGGATAACCTATCAGCATGGTTTTAGTTTAAAAATTATTTTGGATTGATTGCATTTTTGAAATAGATAAAACCCGCTCTAAAGCGGGTTTTCTTTTCTAGAACTGATCAGATTAACCAATCAATTTTTTCATTAATTCATTTACTTGAGCAGGGTTGGCTTTACCCTTAGAAGCTTTCATGACTTGACCAACAAGACCGTTAAAGGCTTTTTCTTTACCAGACTTGTACTCTTCAACCATTTTTTCATTGGCTGCAAGTACTTCTTTAATGATTGCTTCAATTGCACCAGTGTCGGTTTCTTGCTTTAAGCCTTTTTCCGCAATAATGTCATCGGCAGATTTACCTTCCGATTCCCACATAAAGCCAAAGACTTGTTTAGCAATTTTACCGCTAATGGTGTTGTCAACAATACGCGCAATCATGCCGCCAAGCTGTTCAGCAGAAACAGGTGAGTCTGTTAACTCTAAGCCCGCTTTGTTTAAAGCACCAGAGAATTCACCCATTACCCAGTTTGCAGCAATTTTACCTTGCTTTGCACCACCAGCCGCAGCAACAACAGCTTCATAGAAGTCCGCCATTTCGCGTGAGAGCGTAAGTACGTGTGCATCGTATTCAGTTACACCAAAGTCTGCAATAAAGCGTGCACGGCGTGCTGCTGGCAACTCAGGCATAGTTGCTTTGATGGCCTCAATTTGCTCATCTGGAATAATTACTGGTAACAAGTCTGGATCAGGGAAGTAGCGGTAGTCATTCGCTTCTTCTTTAGAACGCATAGAACGCGTTTCCATTTTATTTGGATCGAACAAACGAGTTTCTTGATCAATTTCGCCGCCCCATTCCAAAATTTCCATTTGGCGTTCAATTTCCACATTGATCGCTTGCTCAATGAAACGGAATGAGTTGAGGTTTTTAAGCTCACAGCGTGTGCCAAACGGTTGTCCCGGACGACGTAAAGACACGTTACAGTCCGCACGGAATGAGCCTTCAGCCATGTTACCGTCAGAAATACCTAACCAACGTACTAATGTGTGAATGGCTTTGATATAAGCAACCGCTTCTTCAACTGAACGCATGTCTGGCTCAGAAACGATTTCAAGCAAAGGTGTTCCGGCACGGTTTAAGTCAATGCCAGACATACCTTCAAATTGGTCGTGTACAGATTTACCCGCATCTTCTTCAAGGTGAGCACGAGTTACGCCAATACGTTTAGTCGTACCATCTTCAAGTTGAATGTCGATGTGACCCAAGCCCACAATCGGGTTATCCATTTGGCTAATTTGATAGCCTTTTGGTGAGTCAGGGTAGAAGTAGTTCTTACGTGCAAACACAGATGCTTGGTCGATGTAAGCATCAATACCTAAACCAAAACGAATTGCAAGATCAACCACTTTTTCATTCAAAACTGGAAGTACACCCGGCATTGCTAAGTCTACCAGGCTCGCTTGTGTATTTGGGTCTTGACCAAATTCAGTCGATGAACCAGAGAAAATTTTAGAATTGGTTGCAAGCTGAGTGTGAATCTCAATACCAATAACGACTTCCCAACCGTCAATCAATTTCAACTTTTGAGCTTCAGCCATTATGCATTCTCCTCAGCAATTGCCGCACGTTGAGTATGGAAATCGGTATTTTGTTGATATTGATGAATAATTGACAACAGTTGTGATTCTGACCAGTAGTTACCAATTAATTGTAAACCTACAGGTAAGCTGTCTTTATCAAAACCAACAGGAGCATTAATGGCTGGTAAGCCTGCTAAGTTCACTGCAAGTGTATAGATATCGCCTAAATACATTTCAGTTGGACTTAAGTTCGCACCGATTTTATATGCAGTTGTTGGCGCAGAAGGAGCTGCAATCACATCTACATTTTCAAAGGCTTTTAAAAAGTCTTGTTGAATTAAACGACGTACTTTCTGTGCTTTCACATAATAAGCATCGTAATAACCTGCAGAAAGCGCGTATGTACCAATAAGGATACGACGTTGAACTTCTGGACCAAAGCCTTCTGAACGAGAACGTTTATAAAGATCCATCAAGTCTGCTGGATTTTCACAGCGGTAACCGTAGCGAACACCATCATAACGTGACAAGTTAGAAGATGCTTCCGCTGGCGCGATGAGGTAATACGTTGGTACATAAGCTTCGGTCATGTTGAGGTCAATCTCAACAAGCGTTGCACCCATTTCTTCAAGCTTTTTCAAAGACTCTTCAACACGTGCTTTTACGTCGGCATCTAAACCTGCAACGTTAAAGTACTGTTTAGGAATACCAATACGTAAACCTTTTACAGATGTGCCATTTAAGTTTGCAACGTAGTCATCAACTTCTTTTTTAACCGAAGTTGAGTCTTTTGCATCATGACCTGCAATTACATTCATGAGGTAAGCACAGTCTTCAGCAGAGCGTGCCATTGGACCCGCTTGGTCTAAAGATGATGCATAAGCAATGATCCCGAAACGAGATACACGACCATAAGTTGGTTTTAAGCCTGTTAATCCGCAGAAAGACGCAGGTTGGCGAATTGAACCACCTGTATCGGTACCTGTAGCAAATGGTGCTAAATCAGCTGCTACAGCTGCAGCCGAGCCACCTGATGAACCACCAGGTACATGGTCAAGTGCCCAAGGGTTGCTTGTTGCGCCTACATATGAGCTTTCAGAAGTTGAACCCATCGCAAACTCATCCATGTTCACTTTACCTAAAGTGACAAGACCAGCTGCTTTAGTTTTTTCAACAACTGTTGCATCGTAAGGAGAAATAAAATTATCTAATATTTTTGAACCAGCAGTGGTTTTAATGCCTTTGGTACAAAAGATATCTTTGTGAGCAAGTGGAATACCCGTTAAAGCAGTTGCATTACCCGCTTTTAAAGCTGCATCGGCTGCGTCGGCTTCAGCAAGTGCTTGCTCAGGTGTAACCGTCACATAGCTTTTTACCAGTGGGTCAATTTTAGCAATACGTTTTAAATAGTGTTCAGTCAGTTCGCGAGACGAAAACTTCGCTTGGCTTAAGCCCTCAGCAAGTTCGCGAATTGATAAGCGATGTAAATCAGTCATGAGTAAAATTTCTTTACATTCAAAATAGGGAAGATGGGTTAATTGAGTAAAAGTTATTCAATCACGCGAGGAACAAGATACAAACCATCTTGAGTTGCAGGCGCAACTGCTTGGTATTCATCTCGATGATTGCTTTCAGTTACCACATCAGCACGTAAAGGTTGAGGATTGTCAAAAGGACTCTTTAAAGGTTCTACGCCTTCCGTATCAATGCCTTTTAAGGTTTCCATCATGCCTAAAATTTTATTTAGACTTTGAGCATATTCAGCAGATTGCGTATCATTGAGCGACAATCGAGCAAGATTGGCGATTGCTGAAACTGTTTGTGCATTTAAATCTGCTGAATGCTGTGCATCCGATGTAGACATAACATCACCTAATCAGTATTAAAAATTTTCAAAATATCGTGCGTTATAATAAGCGATTGACTTGTTCAAATCATCACATTTAGTTTAAAGTTGCCACCTTGCATCCACATGAAAGTTTAACTGAGAACGAACCGTGATTCTAAAACGACTAATTGGCTTGTTTTCGCCGGATCTAGCCATTGATTTAGGTACAGCAAATACACTTATTTATGCACCAGGCCGCGGCATTATATTAAATGAACCAACAGTTGTGGCAATTCGTCACAGTGGTTCACAAAAAATTGTTGCTGCTGTAGGGCTAGATGCTAAGCAAATGTTAGGCCGTACACCTGCGAATATTTCTGCAATTCGTCCAATGAAAGACGGTGTAATTGCAGATTTTGAAGTGACTGAAACCATGTTGAATCAGTTCATTGGTAAAGTTCACGAAAAACGTTTGTTCCCACCTGCACCTCGTGTAGTTGTATGTGTACCATGTAAATCAACTTTGGTCGAGCGTCGCGCAATTCGTGAAGCCGTATTTAATGCTGGTGCACGTGATGTACGCTTAATTGAAGAGCCAATGGCTGCAGCAATTGGTGCTGGAATGCCAGTTGAACAAGCATGTGGTTCTATGGTTGTGGATGTTGGTGGTGGTACAACTGAAATTGCAATTATTTCATTGCAAGGTTGTGTCTATGCCGATTCTTTACGTATTGGTGGTGATGTTTTTGATGAGCAAATCATTAATTATGTTCGTAAAGCTCACGGTTGCGTAATTGGTGAAACCACAGCTGAAATTATTAAGAAAGAAGTAGGTATGGCTGTTTCTGATGGTACGACATTAGAAATTGAAGTACGTGGCCGTAACCTTGCAGAAGGTGTACCTCGTGCGATTACTGTAACTTCTGATGAAATTACTCAAGCGATTTCTGACCCATTACAAAGCATTGTAAGTGCGGTGAAATCTGCTCTTGAACAAACTCCTCCTGAACTTTCTTCTGATATTGCTGAGCGCGGTATTGTGTTGACAGGTGGTGGTGCGTTACTTCGTAACCTCGACAAATTGTTAGCGCAAGAAACTGGTTTACCAGTTGTTGTTGCTGAAGATCCTCTTACTTGCGTGACTCGTGGTGGTGGTAAGGTATTGGAATTCTTCGACAACCCGAACCATGACATGCTTTTCGTCGGTTAAGTTTAAGGATTAGGCGGTGCAACCGAATATTTTTTCAAGACAGCCGCCATCTTTCCGCTCGTTCATTATTGCGGTCATTACATGCTTGGTTGTGCTGTTCTTTGATTGGCGCATGCCTTATGTAATTCAGCCAGCAAGGGATGTCTTGTACGCTGCATATAATCCAATTTATGCGCTTGCAAGCTATCCGGTACTGTCGAGAGAATGGCTGAATCAACAAACTAAATCTGAAACACAACTGCGCCGTGAAAACACTGCAATGCAGGCTGAGTTGTTACAGGCTCAGGTTCGTTTGCAGAAACTATCTGAATTATCTGCTGAAAATACCCGATTACGCGGTTTACTTGATACGCCATTAATTATTGATGGCCGTATGGAAATTGCCGAAGTGATTGGAACAGATGCCGATCCGCTACGTCACATTATCATTATTAACCGCGGTTCAATGGATCACCTTAAGGTGGGTCAAACGGTTCTAGATGATAAAGGGATTATGGGGCAAATCATCAATGTATATCCTCATAGTTCACGTGTGATGCTACTTTCAGACAAAGAGCATTCACTCTCTGTTCGTTTAGAGCGTACAGGTATGCGTGCGATTGTTTCGGGAACTGGTGATTTAGGTCGTTTGAAAATGGAATATGTTCCGACTAGTGCAAATATTCAAGTCGGCGATAAAGTATTGAGTTCTGGCTTAGGTGAGCATTTCCCGGCAGGTTATGCAGTGGGTACGGTGGCTAAAATCCGTCGTCATAATTCAGGTGAGTTTGCTGAAATTGATATTACTCCAGCTGCTCAGCTTGCAACAGGACATCACGTGGTTGTGCTTTTCTCTGACTCATTAGCGAAGGAGCAACCTTATGCCGATCGCTAAACTGAAACGTGAGAAGCGTAAAGATCCACTATGGGGAATTATTCTCTCCGTTATCGTGGGTTCTGTGCTCATGGTTTACCCACTTTCCTACGATATTTCTGGCTGGCGTCCATTGTTCATGCTTATGATCATGTTGTTTTGGGTCGTTTGCCAACCAACATGGTGTGGGGTGTGGTTTGCATTTGGCATGGGAATTTTTACAGATCTTTTGCTTGATGCACCTTTGGGCTTAAATGCCTTAAGTTTTGTTATTGTTACCTTTGTTACCCGCTTTTTAATACGTGAACGTCGGATTTTAACTTTCGTTAATTTATGGACGATTGCCATTTTAGTGATTATTGCTCACTTGGCATTTATGTGGGTAACCCAAACGATGGGGGGCATTCATTTTTCGATTGCTCGTCATTGGCAACCATTAATAACAAGCATCTTAACTTGGCCTGTTGTTTATTATTGTTTAGCAAAATGGCGCATTTAGTTTTAGCTTCCAGTTCTCCGCGTCGTAGAGAATTGTTGCAACAGTTGGGCTTAAATTTTGAAATTTATAGCCCTGATATTGATGAATCTATTCATAATGGTGAGCTGGTTCATCAATATGTTGAACGTTTAGCAAGAGAAAAAGCGCAAGCTGTATTAAATATTTTTCCAGATGCCGTGGTTATTGCTGCCGATACAAGTCTTGGGCTTGATGATCAGATTATTGGTAAACCTGACTCAAAACAGCATGCCTTTGAAATCTGGAAACAATTATCTGGCCGTTGGCATGATGTGTTTTCCGGAATTTGTATTGCTACACAGCAGCAAATCTTGAGTCAAGTAGTGCAAACTCAAGTTGAGTTTGCATCAATGACTGCGCAAGATATGGAAGATTATTGGGCCACAGGTGAACCTGTAGGGAAGGCCGGTGCATATGCAATTCAAGGAATTGCTTCGCAATATATTCCCAAAATTCAAGGAAGTTATAGTAATGTGGTAGGGCTTCCTTTGTACGAATTTTCACAGTTATTCAAAAGAGTGAAGACATAAGGGGTTGTTGATAATTCTTGATTGAATTGCATTGTCGATGAATAGTGGACAAAGCGACATTAACAGTCCCTCTGACTCTTTAATAAAAATTTTATAATGCTTTGAGTTTATGTATGTCAGAAGAACTACTTATTAATGTCACACCTATGGAGTGTCGGGGGGCATTAATCGAAAATGGAACTGTTAATGAGCTGTATGTTGAACGTACAGTGAAGCGAGGACTTGTCGGCAATATCTACAAAGGTAAAGTTGTCCGCGTGCTTCCGGGCATGCAAGCGGCTTTTGTTGATATCGGATTATCTAGAACAGCCTTTTTGCATATTAATGATATGGTTTGGCCTCGTTCACAGCCAACTCCCAATGTTTTTGAATTACTTCATCCAGGGCAAATTCTGACCGTTCAGGTGATGAAAGACATGCTCGGTACCAAAGGTGCACGTCTAAGTACAGATCTTTCTATTCCTTCTCGCTATTTAGTTCTTATGCCGTATGGTAACCATATTGGTGTTTCACAGCGTATTGAGTCAGAAGAAGAGCGCGAACGCTTACGTAATATCATCGAAGGTATTCAGGCAGAGCATAATCTACCCGGTAGTGTGATTGTCCGTACTGCTGCTGAAGGCGTAGATGATGCTGAGATTGCACAAGATATGTGTTACCTCAGCAAGCTATGGGAATATATCCAGCGTAAACAAGTGGATGTTGCAGTTCCTTCTTTAATTTTTGAAGAACTACCACTACCACAACGAATTATTCGTGATTTGGCAAGCGAAGAAACAGCAAAGATTTATGTCGATTCGAGAGAAATTCACGGCAAACTGCGTGAGTTTGTAGATGAATTTGTGCCGAATATGCAAAGTCGCTTGATTCATTATCCGGGCGAACGTCCATTATTCGATCTCTATAACGTCGAAGAAGATATTCAAAAAGCACTACAAACGCGTGTTGCTCTAAAGTCTGGTGGTTATCTAATGATTGACCAGACTGAAGCCATGACTACCATTGATGTCAATACAGGGTCATATGTCGGTGGTCGTAGTCTCGAAGACACAGTCTTTAAGACCAATATGGAAGCGACTCAGGTGATCGCACGTCAGCTCAGACTAAGAAATCTGGGCGGTATTATCATTATTGATTTTATTGACATGCAAGAAGCCATTCATCGTGAAGAGGTGATGCGTCAATTTGAAAAAATGCTTGAACGTGATCATGCCAAAACAAAAATCACACAAGTGTCTGAACTTGGCTTAGTCGAAATGACACGTAAAAGAACACGTGAATCATTAGAACACTTGTTATGTGAGTCTTGTCCAACGTGTCAGGGGCGTGGTTTTGTCAAAACGGCAGAGACAGTGTGTTACGAAATATTTCGAGAGATATTACGATATACGCGTGCATTTGAGTCGACGAGTGGCTTTACTGTCGTTGCTCATCCTTCTGTAATTGACCGATTATTAACGGCAGAAGCCCCTGCAGTGGCTGATTTAGAGCACTTTATCAACAGAGTTATTAAATTTCAGGTCGAAAATTTATATACGCAAGAGCAATACGATATCATTTTAAGTTAAAGTTGTAACAAGATATCGCTTAATCCTTGTTACAACTGAAATTTTACTTTCATTCATGAATTTTAAATACTACTTGCATACAGTAGCCGTAGACGTTCTCCCTGTTTAAAACGTCTTAGCAAACAATAAGAGGTATAACCCATGAATGTAAGTGAAAACCTAATTAGCAACGGTCTTAAACATGTTTTAGAAAGCACGCCAGTAAATAGCTGCTATATGTTGAATGACCAAGGTAAAGAAGTACCGATTACAACTGCGATGATCCGTTCAGTATGTCATCAGTTGCTTAACCAGTGCCGCGCAATTAAAAAATAAGGGGCCATTTCAAAGCCCCTTAATTTTTCTTAACTTGCTGAATGATGTTTCAGCTGTTTTTCCTCAATAATTTCTTCAAACCGTTGAATCTCATCTTCAAGATGGGTTAAAAGGTTTTGCATCTTAGGTAAAGCATTTCGACATGCTGTTAAACCTACTTCAAGCTTATCCAGATAGCTTGTCATCGTAATATTAAGCGCTTGCCCATCCATGACTATAGAAGCAGGGTAGAGCGCATCTAATTTCGCACCATTCCAATAAAGTGGCTCACGTGGGCCAGGTACATTAGAAATCACTAAATTGAATGCCTGACGCTTAGGAAGCATTCCAGACATGATGTTTAGACCTGCTGGGCCATAAACTACAGCGCTATAGTTTAAAATCTCATTTGCAGTCATTCGGCTAAAGCGTTGCTTTGAATTTTGCATACTACGACGAATAATTTCGAGTCGTTCTAGAGGCTGGTCTTTATGGGTCCCCAAATTCGCTAGAATCATCGTAATGCGATTACTTACGTCAGAGTCATCTGTACGCAGTGAAGCGGGCACCATCGCAATAAGAGGCTTTTTAGGCAAGCTATTATGACTAATCAGGTATTCACGTAATGCCCCAGAACATACAGCAAGTACGACGTCATTAATGGTCACACCAAGCGCTTTAGAAATCTTTCTAAGGCGACTTAATTCAAAAGATTGAGCTGCAAAGCGACGTGAAGCGCTTACGCGTTGATTCAAAATTGAAACTGGCGCCTGAAAAGTCGATACATAGTCAGGATTTTTCCCCATTTCTTTAAAGATGGTTTGTGATAACTCATGCATGACCTTCGGAGTAACTTCAAGCTGTGACTTGATGCCTCCTAAAATATTTTTGATTTTACTAGTACTTGGTTTTGGTACTTTTAAGCGTTTTGTTCTTTTACTTTCTACACACCAAAGTGGAACCACATGTTTTTCTTGTGGTGTTTTTGATAGAGACTTTTCAATTAAGCGCATACCCGCAACGCCATCTACCATGGCATGATGAATCTTAAAGTACATCGCGAAACGATTACCTTCGATCCCTTCAATAATGTCGCAGGTCCACAGAGGTTTTGCACGGTCAATTAAAGAACTGTGCTGCTGAGAAATATATACGAGTAATTCACGAATTCGGCCAGGATGAGGCAAGGCAATATGACGAAAATGATGATCGATATCGAATTCTTCATCTTCATCCCAAAATAAGCCATTTAAACGGTTATTAAAGGGTGGGACAGGAATACTTTTCGATTGGCGAATTTCTTCTACTAAATCACGAACGAAAGTTTCAGGGGCATTTTCAGGAATTTCAAATAAAAACAATCCGCCAACATGCATCGGTTGTTGTCTTTTTTCTAACGATAGAAAAATAAAATCAATAGGGTGTAATGGACGCATAACTCGTTGTGCCTCATGCTTTTTTCTAAGAAGCCCTTAACTGAGCTCTTATTAGAATTATAGAACCGTAAAATTTAGTATATAGCGTTTATTACAGATTAAATATGACTTTGTGTACGAGATATAACTGTAAAAAAAACCACTGATTCATCAGTGGTTTTTTTATACCAGACTATTTTTTTAAGTTGCCTGCATGTAAGCCACATTCTTTTTGTGTTGCTTCTTCCCACCACCAACGGCCTTCACGTTCATGCTGGTTTGGAAGTACTGGACGTGTACATGGCTCACAGCCAATAGAAACAAAACCACGCTCGTGTAGAGGGTTGTATGGAATTTCCATCATGCGGATGTAACTCCACACATCGGCACTAGACCAGTTCGCAAGCGGGTTATATTTAATGAGTTGCTTACCCGGACCAGAGAAACCAGCATCTGCTTGTACCACTGGAATTTCAGTACGTGTACCCGGACTTTGATCTTTACGCTGGCCTGTAATCCAACCATCTAAAGTCGCAAGTTTCTTACGTAAAGGTTGAACTTTTCGAATACCACAGCACTCTTGGTGTCCATCTTTAAAGAAGCTAAATAAGCCTTTTTCATTTACCATGCTTTGCACAGCTTCAGATTCCGGGAAGCAAATCTCGATATTAATATTGTAGTGCTTACGAACAGTTTCAATAAATTGATAAGTTTCAGGATGCAGCCGCCCAGTATCAAGACTAAAAACACGGAAGGGTTTACCTAAACGTGAAGCCATATCAATTAAGACTACATCTTCTGCTCCAGAGAAAGAAATTGCGATTTCACCTTGTTGGCTTAATGCAAGCTCTAAAATCTCACGTGGGCTTTTAGCTGCATATTCAGCCGCGAGAGCATCAACGATATCAATAGTCGGAATAACGGTCATGGGTGTTCCTGGCAAAAGGCTTGGGCGCATTGTGTTATGAAAAATATTCTAAAGGATAGTGAATAAATTGCTTAGCACTTTAATTTCGATCCTTATGAATAAAATTGATTTGATCAATAACAACGCAAATCTGAAAATCTTAATGGTATGATACAGCAATTTTTAACCAACGTTGGAAGCATTCATGGAAATCGTATGCCTAGATCTTGAAGGAGTTTTAGTTCCTGAAATCTGGATCAATTTCGCAAAAAAAACAGGGATTAAAGAACTAGAAGCAACAACTCGTGATATTCCCGATTATGATGTTTTAATGACGCAGCGTCTGAATATTTTAAAACAACATGGTCTAGGCCTAAATGATATTCAAGAAGTTATTGCCGAGATGGGGCCATTACCAGGTGCCAAAGAGTTTGTTGAATGGGTGAGTAATCATTTCCAACTGGTCATTTTGTCCGATACTTTCTATGAGTTTGCTCATCCTCTAATGAAGCAATTAGGCTGGCCAACAATTTTCTGTCACAAATTAGAAACTGATGAAAATGGGATGATTACAGCTTATAAACTTCGTCAACCAGACCAAAAACGCGAGTCAGTTAAAGCGCTTCACGGTTTAAATTTCCGTGTAATCGCGGCAGGAGATTCATATAATGACACAACCATGCTTGGTGAAGCTGATCATGGCTTCTTATTTGATGCACCTGCCAACGTGATTGCGGAATTCCCACAGTTCCCAGCAATTAATGGATATGATGCCCTAAAAGAAGCAATCCGTTCAGTTTCGCAGCGTAATATTCCTGCTTAAGAATGGACAATAAAAAAGGCGCTTAAAGCGCCTTTTTTATATGAATGAGTTTGAAACTTAGAATTTATAGCCAAGTTTTAAACCATAGGCGATCGCATTGTTATCAGAGAATTCTGCAACATATTGATCACTACCAGCTTGTGCACCAGTTTGTGCTTTAGCATCACCCAACCAGAAGTATTTCACACCACCAGCAATAAATGTTTGTGGAGTAGGGCTATATTGAACGCCTACACCTACGTTCCAGTAACCTTCTGTTGGGCCTAATGTAGTCACCGGGTTACCTGCGCCAGAATCCCAACCTACAGAGACATTACCTGCCCATTTTTCATTAAGCTTACGACCTACACCAGCATTCACTGTCCATTGATCGTCTGAATATTCAACTAAGTTAAAGCCATTTGGACGGCCAACTAGCCCACCTACAGCTTCTGAAACTTTACCAAATTTATATGGTTGAATTGAGAAGTCTTTCCAGTTCACCCAACGAACATTGGCAAATGCAACGGTATCAGCCATGATCCCTGTTTGAAAATCAAGGTTAACAGACTGTGGAGTAGTAATTGTCGTTTTACCAGATGTATTAATTGCTTGAAGTTTAGATGCTGGAACATCTAAACCACCAAGTACTGAAGTAAGACCAGGGAAGTTTAATAAAGATAAATTTTCATTAATATCTACTTTATGGTCAATTTCAGAACGATAAGTTACAGATGCTCTAAGTGCGATTTCAGGAATTTGATAAGCTGCACCTGCTAACCAACCAGCACCTGTAGTTTCTTTGATATTTGCATCATAACCATTATAAAGGCTATACGCTTGACCTCGTAAACTTACATTACCTTTAACTGTTTGTAATACAGGACCTGCGTAGAAATTAAAGTTTTTCGTTGGTTGATAACCAAATACAAAAGATAAGTTTTGAGTATCAACTTTAACTTTAGTTCCACCATTACCTAAATAATTATTTGCTGCAGCAAGAGCACCAGCTAAAGTTTGGAATTGTTTACTTGCTAAAACTTGGCCTTTTGCTAAAGCTAAAGTTTGGTCATTGATAGGTGCACCTTGTGCTTGCAAAGCTTCAGTTGCTTTTTTAGTAACAAGACCATCGATAGCTGCTGCTGATAAAACAGTATCAGTACCTGGATGAGATACGAATACATTGTTACCTGAATATTCTGCATCTGCTCCAAATGGTTGGTCATAGAGTAGACCAAAAGAGAATTTATCGTTAAGTTGTAGTTTTAATGCAGCACTTGGGAAGTAGTAATCATTACCCATATCGTCAATATTACGACGAGTTGCGCTTGATCCTGCTTCTTTACCCTCTACAGTTGGGTCTAAAACAGAGATACCTGCTTCAAAATAATTACCTGGTTGAAAGAATGCAGACATTGACTGTCCAGAGCGATCCAAAGCTGCTGCAAAAACCCCAGTTGCAGGCAGCGTTGCTAAAATCATTGCAGTGCTCAGATGTTTTAATTTCATTTTAATCTTTCCTTGAACTTCAAGACATTTTTTTAAAAGTAACAGAGTTAAACCGTTTAAACTGTGTTGCCTTCAAAGCTTTTAATTACAAGTTTCAAAGCTTTGATAACTCCATGTAACAAAAATAGCATAATTACACTAAGAGTAAATCTGTTATATGAACTGGGGAGTACTCATTTTTTATACAAAAAATGTCAATAATGAATGAAATATGGAGAAAAATTTACATTATTAAATTATTTTAAATATTTGATATTTATATTTTTTATCTATTATTAATAGGCTTTAGATTTATGACATTTTTGTCATAAATCCAAAAAAAATGGCCAAAGATTTTTTTGTAAAAATATGAATTGATTGGTTATGAATTGAGTATTAGTTATCATTTTTACTGGACAAGTCTAGTTTCTCTACATGTGTATATTATTGATTAAGTTTTATATTCTTAATTAATGGGTGGAAATTAAGCAATTTTTTTTACCAATTGATCAATTTTTGGGAGGGTTTAAAGACTAGTTAAGATCTTTTATATTCCAAAGAATAACCAAAAAATGAGAAGTATGTCTGGTTAGTCTGCTTTTAGAGCTAAAACATACCATTAAAGGGGATATAACTTCTCATCAAATTCTTCAAGTTTGGGAAATTTTAAAGGTTCTAGCTGGTCGAGGTGAGTAAGGTACGTTATATAGTCTTCAAGAATGGTTTCTCGTGCCTCTTGGCTAATATAAGGTACATGGTAGGCAATGAATGGTGGAAGGACCTCAAAACCAGTATAAGCCAAGGTGCCGCGTTGAATGGGTGAGAGATAATGTTCAATTGGTCCGTGAATGGAGCTCTCGCCAAACATATGCGTTCTACCGCCCAGTGTTAAACAGAGCATTGCTTTTTTACCCGCCATACCACCGTGGTTATAAAAACGCTTTCCGCCATAAAAAAGTCCTGAAACGAATACGCGATCAATCCATCCTTTTAAAATTGCCGGGACAGAAGTCCAGTAAAGAGGGAAGTTTAAAATGATCAAATCTGCTCGTTTTACCTTTTCAATTTCCGCTTGGATATCAGGTGCTAAAAGGTTTTGCTTGGCGGCATTACGTTGTTCTAATGCGTAATTGAAATAGTCGGGTTGATTGAGTTCTAAAAAATCCTCTTTGGAAGCTACAGGGTTGAATTGCATTGCATATAAGTCAGAAACTTCTACACGATGACCCAACTTTTTAAAAGTTTGCTGGGCTGTGGTTTTTAATGATGTTGTAAAAGATAGTGGCTCTGGATGAGCATGAACGATCAGAATATTCATAAGGTGACCTGTATTCTTTTCAGAAATTGTGTTGTCTAGTGCAATTTAGCGGGTTTCGTTTTGAACAACTATGCATTAATTTAAAAGCATGGCATAGTTCATGAACTGACAGTTTTTACCATTTGACGCCATATTTATGATTTCTAGTGGACCAAACCTGAACCCAGAATTACCCGGAACTTATATTAATTTATTAGTCGATATGGTTAAGCGCTTGAATATCTCTGCTGAGCAGCTTTTAGATGGAAGTGGCATAACATTAGAACAATTAAACAAACCGTATTGGTATGTTGAATTTAATTCCTTAAATAACTTACTTGAGCAAGCGATTCAACTCACTTATGAGCCAGCATTGGCGGGTTATTTGGCTTTGGAAATGAAAGCGTCTTGTTATGGCTCAGTGGGTATGACGGCCATGGTCAGTACAAATTTGGGAGAGGCCTTAAAAATACTTGAGCAATTTATAGGGGCCCGTTGTGATGCCTTTAAACCTGAGTTAAAGCAAGAACAAGATTATATTTACTGGTCTATACACCAGCCTTTGAAAGCTTTTCAGTTGAGTCCAAATGCGACTATTTTTTTGTTATTAGGTTTCGTTCAAATCGCGAAGCATCTCACAGGATTATCTTCTTTAGGTACAGTTAAGTTAAATATGTCTGAACCCGTCGGTTTTTCAAAATTAAAAGATGAATTGGGTGTAGATTGTTTATTTAATGAAAAACAGAATGTCTGGATTTTTCCAAAAGAATATTTATCGCAGCCCATCCTAACGGCCGACCCGATGCTTGCGCCTTTACTGAAAGCACAGTGTAAAAAAGATCTCGATAAATTGAAGTTACGCAGCGGATGGAAAGCAGAAGTTAGCCAAGTCATAAAAAAATTATTGATCACTAATCAGCGAGAAATATTAAAAGTTAAGCAAGTCGCTCAAATGATGAATATGTCAGAACGTAGCTTACAGCGGTACTTGGCAACCGATAATACAAGTTTCTCAGCATTAGTTGATTTAACTCGAAAGCAATATGCACATCATCTTTTAGAAAATAGTTCTACATCAATTGAAACTGTGGCTTTAAGTTTAGGTTATGCAGATACATCTCATTTCACTCGCGCTTTTAAACGCTGGATGGGAGTGACACCTAAGTATTATCGAACTCAGTTAAAACTAAAAAATTTGAACTTAAGCGAATCATACAGAAGACCACAAATTTGAAAGTGGTCTTTTAACCCTATCTTTATTTGTTAACTCTTGTTTTGAAGAAAGTGTATGAATCACTTCAAAATAGCTCGGTGGAGCGGGAACATGCCCACGTTCTCTTAATATTTTGTGCATACGCGGTAATTTAAAATATGGAACAGACGCCATTAAATGATGTTCCATATGGTAATTGACGTGGATTGGTGCAACAAAACTTCTCGCAATCCATCCAGCTCGTGTTGTTCGAGTATTGGTTAAAGCAGTATTGCTGGTTTGCATACCAGCGTGTTCTGCCATAGAGCGAATACGTAAAAAAAGTGGGAATGGGGTTAAGTAAGCCAGAGGCCATAACCAATAAAAACGTTGTTGACCAAATGCTTTTAAAACGCCATAAAGTGCTAAATTCGTTGCAATAGCACCTGTACTGTTTTTTGCAATACTCTTTGCATAGTCAACAAAATTTTTATGACTACGGTCTAACCAAATTTGATCATTGGCAACAGTCCATTTCATGACATCCAGATCCATTAAAACTCGACCTAAGCTAAACTTTAAGCCAGTCATACCTGTTAAGTCGCGTAAGAATTTACGAGTCAGAGACTTTTTACTGACAGGAAAACCAGCAACTAAAGAAAGATCTGGGTCATCTGGAGTAGAGGTTTTTGCATGGTGACGAACATGGTGTACACGATATTTTTGAAGATCATTCCAGATGGGGCGGGCGCATAGCCATTCACCTACGAAATCATTTATTTTTTTATTTTTGAATAAACTTTTGTGAGACGCGTCGTGCATTAAAATTGCGAGGCATAACTGACGACCCGCCAAGATTGCTAAGGCAAGCATACATGCTAATAATTTACCCCAACTCGGTAAGTAGTCCCACATCATTATTAAGCTGGCGAATGTTCCGCCAATAACAGCCCATGTGCTGGCAACCGCCCAAGCACCATATGCATCTGAAGGTTCTGTAAGCTCTTGTATTTCTTCTCTGCTAAATAGGTCCGTAACACTTACCTGCGTATTCATTGTTATTCTCCCAAATTAGAGTTCGGTATCTATATTTTTATATTACAAATATAGTCATAAAAAATTAAAAAGTGAAATATTTGTTTGTAAAAAAATAAATCAGATGATTATAGATTTAGTTCTTGTTCATATATTTTTTTCCAAAGTTTTTGGCCGATCGCGTCTAACTGCTGTACATCTTGAGCAAATTGATTACGCGCAGACTCATTTACAAATGGAGCTGGTAATAGGGGGTCATTCATGAGTAAAGCAATCGTTTCCCGACCTAAAAGAAGGGCTTTAACTGCTGCATCATTTAAGGAGAGGTGAGTATAGTTTTCAAGCCAGTGTGTGATATCTCGACTGTACATTTCATAATTTTTTTCGAGTTGTTTGGTATCCCATAAAGAAAAAATTTGCTTAAGCGTTGAGGGTTCGAAATGGTGAATAATACAAATTTTTGCTTCTTTCTCTAGCCCAGCTAAAACAAGCTCCTCACAGGTTTTTTCAAAACTATAAGCTAAATTGTCTGGGCGGATGTAAATACCCGTTTCTAATTCTTTAAAACCAAATTGACGCAGTACACGTTCACGTTTTTTAAGAGCAGTTCGGTCTATACGGCCCAGAGTGCCTGTAAAAACAGCAAGATAATGTTGCTGCCATTCTTTAGTTTGTTTAATACCATTTTTACGATTGAGAATTACTTTTGCCCAATCTTTCGTAGAAGGTGAAAGTTGATAGATTCCGCGTTCTACACTTTCGATCATACCTTCATTTAATAAACGGGTGGTCGCAACTCGAATACCGTTTTCACTTAAGTTAAACAGTTTGGCGGCCACCAAAATTTGTTTAATCGTAAGTTGAGGGTAAGCAGAGGAAAGAAAGAGATCGATAATCAGATGACGTGCGTTGATTTTAGTATTTTTCATTTTGTTTAAATTTTAAATATAAATGACATATGCTTGAAATAATATCATGTTTGTTTGATGTTTTAAGATGGTTTCTTGGCTTGCTTGAGTGTAAGAACTTTTATGTATAACTAGAAGATGATTTGTTTTTGATTAGATTTTATCTTTTTACGATAGTTAACCTAAGTTTGTCATAATGATGTGATACATTATTGCACTTTAAATAATCGGCCTTTAATTAAAGGCAATAACCAAAATGCTAGAAATGATCTGATATTGAACATGAAATAATCCAAAGTATTGGTTTATCCATGATATAAAACAACTTTTTAGAGCTTTCTAGTGATTAACTTTTTGAGCAAGTGATGGAAAATTTTGAAGTTATAAAAGCACTATTTCTAGGATTTGTTGAAGGTTTAACTGAATTTTTACCAATTTCCAGTACTGGCCATTTGATTTTATTTGGTCATATTATCGATTTCCATTCAGATGGTGGTCGTGTATTTGAAGTAGTGATCCAGTTAGGTGCTATTTTGGCAGTGTGCTGGTTATATCGACAAAAAATTATTAACTTGATTAAAGGCTTCTTTAGTGGCGATGTAGAGTCGCGTCATTTTGCTTTTAGTGTATTAATTGCTTTTTTCCCAGCAGTGATTATTGGCGTTTTAGCTGTCGATTTTATTAAAAGTGTTTTGTTTAGCCCAATTGTGGTTGCGATTGCCCTCATTGTCGGTGCACTCATTATTTTCTGGGTTGAATCTAAACAGTTTGAGCATAAAACATTAGATGCAACAAAAATCACGTTTAAGCAGGCACTGTTAGTTGGTCTTGCTCAATGTGTTGCGATGATTCCGGGAACATCTCGTTCAGGTGCGACAATTGTAGGCGGGATGTTTGCAGGTTTATCACGTAAAGCCGCAACAGAATTTTCATTCTTCCTTGCAATGCCGACCATGTTAGGTGCAGCGACATTTGACTTAATTAAAAATGCTGATGTGTTGACCTCAGACAATATGATTAATATTGGTGTTGGTTTTGTTGCAGCATTTATTGCAGCTTTATTTGTAGTAAAGGCACTGGTACTTTTTGTTGAACGCCATACGCTACGCGTATTTGCTTGGTACCGTATTGTGCTCGGTGTCATTATTTTGATTGCAGCAATGTTCTTTAACTTATCTGCTTAATCATCAGATTGAATAAAAAAACCTAGAATCTTCTAGGTTTTTTTATGCCTAAAAATAGCTTTAACTTGCTTATTTATACAAAGTACTACCAAGAAATACTTTTCCCTTTTAGTTTGATTGATATAGTAAATCTTAAATAGCCCGTAAAAAATAAAGCAATGCAACAGAATGATTTGATGAAAAGATTGGTAGAGGCTTTTTTATATTTGGCTCCTCAAGAAGGGCTGTATCCTACCTATATTTCAAACATCACCCTTATGAGGGTAGATCATTCCACACAACCTGTTGCTGTATTACAAGAGCCTTCAATTGTTTTAGTTATACAAGGCGTAAAGCGTGGTTATATCGGGAAAGATACTTTTCAGTTTCAACAAGGCCAGTGTTTACTCATCTCGATCGCTATACCTTTTGACTGCGATACGTTGGTTGAAAATGAACCGATGCTGGCAATTGCGATTAAGTTTGAAACGCAAATGATGGCTGATTTAGCCACTAAAATGGATAAAGACCAGCAGCCATCTATAGATGAGCTTGAAAAAAGAGATATAAAGCTCAGTTGTGGTTTAAATATTATAGACATGAACACGGTAATATCTGAGGTTGCTTTACGCTTGTTGAATTTACTTCGTTCTAAACAAGATACTGCGATATTGGGAGAACAGATAAAACGAGAACTCATTTATCGGGTTTTGCAGGCAGGTAGTCGCGATTTAATCGAAAATCTTTCGGCTATGATAAGTCGAAATAGTGTGATTTATACAATTTGTGAAATTATTCAAAGAGATTACTATCATAATTTAACGGTTCAGGAACTTGCTAAACAAGCAGGAATGAGTGTCTCTCTTTTTCATCAAGCGTTTAAGAAAGTCACGAACTATTCTCCATTACAGTACATTAAGATTACTCGATTACATAAGGCACGTGATTTAATCTTAAATAATCAAATGGGTGTTGCTGAAGCCGCCTATCAGGTTGGGTATGTAAGTGCTTCACAGTTTAGTCGAGAGTTTAAACGGCTGTTTGGAGTTCCACCTAAATCTTCAATGAATTAAAGTAAATCAATACATTTAAAATATAAACCAAACATGGAGCATATCAATGAGTCTTCCAACAACCATGAAAATTGTTGAAATTACGGTTCCTGGCGGACCTGAGGTCTTAAAACTTCAAGATTCAGATGTTCCAGTTCCTCAAGCAGATGAAGTGTTAATTGAGGTAAAAGCTGCTGGAATTAACCGTCCAGACGTATTGCAGCGTATGGGTTTATACCCAATGCCTAAAGGTGTTACGCAAATTCCGGGTCTTGAAGTCGCTGGGGTCGTGGTTGCTGTAGGTGAACAGGTGCAACAGTTCAAAGTTGGAGACAAGGTTTGTGCTTTAACCAACGGTGGTGGTTATGCAGAATACTGTGCGGTAACTGCAACGCAAGTATTGCCAATACCTGAAAATCTAACATTTACACAAGCTGCTGCGATTCCGGAAACATTCTTTACAGTTTGGGCAAACCTGTTTGATATCGGCCGTTTAAAAGAAAATGAAACAGCACTGATTCATGGTGGTGCAAGTGGTATTGGGACCACAGCTTTAGCGATTTGCAATGCTTTAGGGATTAAAACTTTTGCTACAGTTGGAAGTGAAGATAAAGTTGAAGCACTCTCTAACTTAACGACTGCAATTAACTATAAAACCCAAGATTTTGAGCAAGAAATTTTGAAACACACCCAAGACCAAGGTGTTGATGTGATTTTGGATATTGTGGGTGGTTCATATTTCTCGAAAAACTTAAATCTATTAAAACGTGATGGTCGACTGGTCATTATTGGTTTTATGGGCGGTCGAATTGCAAAAGAATTTGATTTGCAGAAACTGATTTTAAAACGTGCAACTATTACTGGCTCAACTATGCGAGCACGTAATAGCCAAGAAAAAGCCCAGATTGCTCAGTCATTACATGAACATGTGTGGCCGTTATTAGCGCAAGGCAAGTGCTTACCGCAAATCTATAAAACTTATGATTTTTCAGATGTACAAAGTGCCCATGCATGTATGGAACAAGGTGACCATATTGGAAAGATCGTTTTAGAGATTAATACTTAATTTAATCTGTGATAGTTTAGGTGAACGTCATGTTTGCCTAAACTGAAATTTATAATTATTAATTGTGCCTATTTCTATATAAAAATTGCCAAATTCTATTGGCGTGTTGCACCAGTTTCTTGATCTAAATATACATGTACTAAGAAATAATAACTGGCTTAAAGCTGTTATTTCGTTCTTCAATTCTAAAGGATGGTAACAATGAATACCCCAGCATCAAATGATAAAAATCCGACTCCAGATTTGGCAGAAGATAATGCATTCTTCCCATCACCATACTCACTGAGCCAATATACTTCTCCTAAAACAGATTACGACGGTACGACCTACCCAACGCCGTATACAGGTAATAAAAAGGTCTTAATGATTGCAACTTATGAGCGTTATATCCAGATGCAAAACGGTAAGTTCTTTTCTACCGGAAACCATCCAGTAGAAATGCTTTTGCCGATGTTTCATTTAGATAATGCTGGTTTTGAAATTGACGTTGCGACACTTTCCGGTAATCCAGCCAAACTTGAAATGTGGGCAATGCCAAAGCAAGAGCAGGTAGTATTAGATACTTTCCAGAAATATGCAGATAAATTAAAAAATCCGCTAAAACTTGGCGATATTTTAGAAAATGCAGTGGGGGAAAACTCCCCATATGCGGCTATATTTATTCCGGGTGGGCATGGTGTTTTAGCTAAGATTCCACATAGCTTGGATGTCAAAAAAGTTCTGAAATGGGCAGTTGAACAAGACAAATTTATCATTACTTTATGTCATGGTCCAGCTTCGCTGCTTGCTGCGGCAGTAGATGAACAACCTGAGAATTATATTTTTAAAGATTATCAAATTTGTGTATTCCCTGATTCATTAGATAAGGGGGCAAATATTGATATCGGTTATATGCCAGGAGCTTTACCATGGCTAGTCGGTGAGAACCTTGAAAAACTCGGTGTGAAGATTTTGAACACTGGCATTACAGGACAATGTCATAGAGATCGTAAATTATTAACAGGCGATAGTCCGCTTGCTTCTAATAATTTAGGAAAACTTGCAGCTGAAACGTTGCTGGCTGAAGTGAAGGATTAATTAAATGCGTGCGCCCTGCGGGACTCGAACCCACGTCGGTCGCTTAGGAGGCAACTGCTCTATCCAGTTAAGCTAAGGGCGCATAATTTTATGATTATAAACAAAAAAGCTATTGCTAAGGCAATGGCTTTTTTCATGTTTTAGGTATTAAAAATTTTGCCATAGTGGCTAATAAAAAGTTAAACCACTCAAAGGTTTTAGAACTGTTTATGTCTTATATAAAAAAATAGAGTTTATAAAGCAAAAAAATCACAAAAAATTCATGTTTGCCTTTCTATGATCTGAAGCAAAACACGAAAACATTCAAAGCAAGCAATCGGGTCAGTGAAGCTATTTCCGAAAGGTTGTTTGTTAAAGAATCAGATTTGGTTACAGCATAATTTAAAAGGGCATAACATGAAAAAAATTGATGAACATGACTTATCTAGAATTATTGAAATGGCATGGGAAGATCGAACCCCATTTGAAGCAATTGAGCGAGAGTATGGCTTGCGTGAAAGGGAAGTTATTCGTTTAATGAGATACAACTTAAAATCGAGCAGTTTTAAACTCTGGCGCAAGCGTATGGCAGGGCGTAAAACCAAGCATCAGCAATTACGTTCATCAGAAGTTGAAAGAGCTTACTGTTCTCGCCAGTATAAATATGCTTAAGAGCATCAAATATAATCAATTGAAAGACAACTGATTCAACAATGAAGAGTAGTGTTGAATCAGTTAAAACAATCGCGTGAAATATTTACTTATTTGAGCGAGCCTGTCGTTTACATCTTTCAGAGCAATATTTTACTTCTTCCCAGCAACGCTCCCATTTTTTTCGCCAGTCAAAAGGGCGTTGACAATAGACACATATTTTCTGGGGTAGATGCTGTTTTTTCATGATCTTAAAGCTCATCAAGTTGATGAATAAGTAACTGTGCATGCTGCATAACAGAAGCTTTATCTTTCATACGATCAAGGTTTTTGTAGACCATCGCCATTCTGGGATTTTGACGAAATATGGCCTCATGCTGGCTCATAAAATACCAATACAAGCTGTTAAATGGACAACTGTCTGGTTCAGTTTTGGTTTTGACGTTATATGTACAGTGCTGACAATAATTTGACATTTTATGTATGTAATTACCTGATGCAGCATAGGGTTTACTTGCCATGATGCCGCCATCTGCATACATCGCCATGCCTAAAGTATTCGGTAATTCGACCCATTCATAAGCATCGACATAAACTGCTAAATACCATTCGCAAATTTCAGATGGATTTACACCAGCTAAAAGCGCAAAGTTGCCTGTAATCATTAAACGCTGAATATGGTGAGCATAGCCATGTTCAAAGGTATTTCTGAAACACTCGGCCATACATGCCATTTTTGTATCACCCGTCCAGTAATATTGTGGTAGCGGCATGCTGGCATGAAGGGTATTTTGATCGCTATAGTCAGGCATAGACAACCAATAGATTCCACGCACATATTCCCGCCATCCTAATATCTGGCGAATAAATCCTTCTACTGCATTTAAGGGGGCCTGTCCGTTGTAATAGGCTGTTTGAGCAGCGTCGCACACCTCTTGTGGCAATAACAATCCACAATTTAAATAAGGCGAGAGCAGACTATGAAACATAAAATCTGAACTATAAACCATGGCATCTTGATAATCGCCAAAGTGGGGTAGGTTGTTAGAAATAAAATGGTCTAAAGCAAGTAAGGCATTTTGACGGGTTGTTGCCCATTGAAAGGAATCGATATTGCCGATATGTTGAGAAAATTCTTTCTTGACCAGTTGAATAACATCTATATCAATTTGATCATGCTCAAAGGTTAATTTTGGTGGCAAAGGTGGATTGCCTGACCACGCTTTTCGATTGGCTTGATCAAAGTTCCATTGCCCGCCTACGGGTTGTTGGTCATGCATTAAATAGTGAGTTTGCTTGCGCATTTCTCGGTAAAAGTATTCCATCCTTAGCGTTTTATATTTGTTTGCCCATTGCTTGAATTGTTCTACGGTACAAAAGAAACGATCATCTTCTAAACAAATAACAGGTAGTTTTAGTGAGTTAGACCATGAAGTATCGATTTCATGCTGTAAGCGATACTCACCACATTGGGTAACGATGAGAGTATTTGCCGAGAAGTGTTGTTGCTGCAAAGCAATAAAGTCGACTAACTTTTTTATATGACTTTCGCGCTTAAATGTGTGATAACGGATTTTCCAGCCCTGTGCTTTTAATTCTTTTGCAAAGTGTCGCATTGCACTAAAAATCAGCGCTATTTTTTGTGGATGATGAGCAACATAAGATGTTTCCTCAAGTACTTCAGCCATCAAAATAATGTCTTCATTTTGGTTTAAATACTTGAGCGTTGCGAGTTGGTGATTTAATTGATCACCCAGAATTAAACCAAATCGCATATTTTTGCTTCATGAGATGGGACTAAAACTAGTCTAAATTTTTAGAGATCAATTTTATGTGAAGCAGTGCTTCTAAGTTCATCACTGGTCAGTTAGCTATAAAGTCATAGATATAACTTAAAAGCATAGCATGCGTGAATAAAATGTGATTTTAATCAAAAAGATACAAATTAAATAAATTGAAGATGTTTGCCAGTATGCGTAAGATTTTTGAAAAATATGTTTTAAGTCTGATCCTTTTGAAGAAGCTATAGAGGCCGTCGAAAGGTTCTTCACTCGAGTATATAAATGGATACCAACAACCTTCCTATTGCTTATATTTTTCAGCAACAACAACTTTTGGTTGATGCGAATTTTAATTTGCCTTGCCTTAAACAGCAGGAACATGATTTACATATACAAGCAGACCCTCAAGTAATAGCAAGAGATTTCCAAGAAGGTGAACCTATACCAAATGGATATCAGTTCATACCTATTCGCCAACTCTTACAATATTGGACTAAACCGCAGTTTGAACAGGCGAGTCGTGCTTTTCAGTTACTAGAGTGGCGTCGTAATCATCAGTTTTGTAGCCGTTGTGGGCATAAAACCCAGCAGCATAAGACTGAATATTCTATGACTTGTCCAGCATGTAGTTTTAGTCAATATCCTAGAGTTAACCCTTGTGTGATTACTATTATTACACGTGGAGAGAACGAGATTTTGCTGGCTAAAAATGCCAGAAATACAACCCAGATGTATAGTTTAATCGCTGGCTTTGTCGAGGTAGGGGAAACACTAGAAGATGCTGTGCGACGTGAAACATTAGAAGAAGTTGGATTGCACATTAAGAATATTCAGTATTTGGCGAGTCAACCATGGCCATTTCCGAGTAACTTAATGTTGGCTTTTAAAGCTGAATATGAAGCGGGCGAAATTGAAATTCAGGAGAAAGAACTGAGTGATGCTCAATTTTTCAAACTTGATCAGTTACCTGAAATTCCATTTAAGGGCAGTATTGCGCATGCAATGATTATGCATGTTATTCATGGCACACCTGTGGCTGATGATACGAAACAATGGCTCTAAATAGACATTCAAATATGGTTTTAATCTTATCGTCTTAAATAAAAAAGCCATTGTCGAGACAATGGCTTTTTTCATATTTTAAATACAAATGTTCAGATTATTGTTCTTTAGCATTGAGTACTTTAAACAAAATAAACATAAGAACAATCCAGATCGGAATCATCATTACAGACTCTTTAAAGCCTTGGCTCCACATAATGTAAAGTACAACAGCAATGAAACCTAAAACCAAATAGTTACTAAATGGTGCCCAAAGTGCAGGGAAGTGAGTTTTTTGACCGAGTTTTTTCATTGCTGATTTAAACTTAAGGTGAGTCATACTGATCATCGCCCAGTTCAATACCAATGCTCCAACTACAATGTACATTAAGTGACTTAAAGCATCCTCAGGTACAAAGTAATTTAAAAGAACACAGCCAAAAATAAGTAATGCAGATAACAAAACTGCTGGTACAGGTACACCTTGTTTATTTACTTTCTTGAAAATTTTTGGCGCGTTACCCTGTTGAGCTAAACCGTAAAGCATACGGCTATTGGCAAACATCCCACTGTTATAAACAGAGAGGGCCGCGGTTAAAATAATAAAGTTCAGTAAATGTGCAGCCCAACCAATACCCATTTGGCTAAAAATCATAACAAATGGACTTTTATCGAGACCGCCAAGATCTAACTGGTTCCACGGCACTAATGAAAGTAAGATCGCTAGTGAACCGATATAGAAAATCAAGATACGGAAAACAACTTGGTTAATTGCTTTTGGAATGGTCTTTTTCGGATCTTTTGCTTCTGCCGCAGCCATACCAATCAGTTCAATACCACCAAAGGCGAACATCAAGAAAGCCAACATGTAGAAGAGGCCACTAAAGCCATTTGGAAAAAATCCACCATGAGACCACAGGTTACTAAATGAAATGCTTGAACCCACATCTGCTGTAAATAGCAAATAAAGGCCAAAAACAATCATAGAGATAACAGCAGCAACTTTAATAATAGCGAGCCAGAATTCGGACTCACCATAAAATTTGACGTTTGTAAGGTTAATTGCCGTAATCACGACAAAGAAAAATAAGACAGACGTCCATGCTGGAATATGAGGCCACCAGTAATTAATATATTTGGCTACCGCGGTGAGTTCACTCATCGCAACCAGAACATAGAGCATCCAATAATTCCATCCAGCTAAAAATCCGGGAAATTTTCCCCAGTACTTATAAGCAAAATGGCTGAACGATCCTGCAACAGGTTCTTCAACAATCATTTCTCCCAGGTGGCGCATAATTAAAAAAGCAATTAAGCCACCAATGGCATATCCTAAAATAATGGATGGTCCCGCAGATTGAATCACTTGCGCCGAGCCTAAAAATAATCCGGTACCAATTGCTCCACCCATAGCAATTAATTGGATATGTCGATTTTTTAGTCCTCGTTGCAGTGTAGAAGATTCGTTGGTCAAAGGTCTTCACTCACTATGAATAAGTAAATTATTCTAATAGATGGATTTATTTTAGCCTAGACTACAAATTAACAAGCGGTGACTGAAAAGTAACACTAAAAAATATTTAAAATCATTAACTTGCTTTTAATAATTTAAAAATGATTAAAAAATATTCTAAAAATATATTTTTGATAGACTCTTTTTTTCATGATTTTGCTTAATTCGGTCATTGCGAGCATGAATCTAAATTCTCAAAATAAGTCTGCGTCAATACGATTGATGTATAAAAGCATAACGCTATCTCTAGATCACAAAACGATTTAAGATGAAGTGCATGACTAAACAAGTCTGTTTGTTTCGAGATATAAAAACACAAGAGTAAGGATAACAGTTGATATGAGCTCAGTACCGCAAATTAAAATTCCAGCAACTTACATGCGTGGTGGAACCAGTAAAGGCGTATTTTTTAAACTTGATGATTTGCCGGAAAGAGCTCAGGTGGCAGGTCAAGCAAGAGATCAACTCTTACTACGTGTCATTGGTAGCCCAGATCCTTATGGAAAGCAAATTGATGGAATGGGTGGAGCGACTTCAAGTACCAGTAAAACCGTTATTCTCGCTAAAAGCACACAGCCAGATCACGATGTAGACTATTTATTTGGACAGGTTTCAATAGATCAGCCTTTTGTGGACTGGAGTGGTAACTGCGGTAATTTAACTGCTGCGGTTGGTTCATTTGCGATTTCAAATGGTTTGGTTGATGAAAATCGAATTCCTGAAAATGGTCTCTGTACTGTTCGAATTTGGCAAAAAAATATTCAAAAAACCATTATTGCTCATGTACCTATCACCAATGGTCAAGTTCAAGAAACTGGTGACTTCGAACTGGATGGAGTGACTTTCCCTGCTGCAGAAGTTCAAATTGAGTTTTTAGACCCAGCCGATGATGGTGAAGAGGGCGGTGATATGTTCCCGACAGGGAATGTTGTTGACCAATTAGACGTGCCTGAGATTGGCAGTTTCCAAGCCACATTTATTAATGCCGGTATTCCAACCATTTTCTTAAATGCAGAAGATTTAGGATACCAAGGTACAGAACTGCAAGATCATATTAATGGTGACGCCGCAGCGCTAGCACGTTTTGAAAAAATTCGTGCATATGGTGCTGTGCAAATGGGTTTAATTAAAGATATTTCAGAAGCAGCTGCACGTCAGCACACACCAAAAATTGCTTTTGTTTCTAAGCCGAAAAATTACACAGCTTCAAGCGGTAAAAACGTTTCAGAAAATGATGTCGACTTACTGGTTCGTGCTTTGTCGATGGGTAAACTTCACCATGCCATGATGGGAACAGCAGCGGTAGCAATTGGTACGGCTGCTGCCATTCCGGGTACATTGGTAAATTTAGCAGCTGGTGGTGGCGAGCGTGAAGCAGTGCGTTTTGGACATCCATCGGGAACATTACGTGTTGGTGCTCAAGCTGAACTTACAAATGGTCAATGGGTAGTGAAAAAAGCCATTATGAGCCGTAGTGCACGTGTCTTAATGGAAGGTTGGGTACGCGTTCCGGGTGACAGTTTCTAAAAGTCATTTAAATGAAAAGCCTCTCTCCCATAGAGAGGCTTTTTTACTTCTGACATCCATAACTCATCACGCACTTTTTACAGTGAATCGTGTATGATGTAGCACATGAATGTTTCATCACATTCAATAAAATTTCTCTACTGATTTTACGAGGCGACTGTGTCATCACTCTCTCAAGTTAATGCGGATGTTTTAAAACAAGCTCAACAACGTATTCAACAAGATTTATTGACAACACTCGCCGCATTTTCAATTCCTGAACCTTTAAAAAGCGCAGTACACCATGCAGTTATGCTTGGTGGAAAACGTGTGCGTCCAGCTTTGTGTTACGCCACAGCTTCTTTACAAGACAATCCAAATTTTGCGGCTGCTCGCCGTGCGGCAGTTGCGGTTGAACTTATTCATTGCTACTCCCTAGCGCATGATGATTTGCCTTGTATGGACAATGATTTACTTCGTCGTGGTCAGCCAACTTGCCATGTAGCATTTGGTGAAGATACCGCTTTACTTGCAGGTGATATTTTACAGTCGATGGCTTTTGAGGTTTTAGGGAGTCGTTTGTTTGATGAACAAGGGCAGGGAACTGATGCTGCAATTGTATTAAAGCAAATTCAAATTTTAGCAACAGCCAGCTCTAAAATGGTTTGTGGACAGGTTTTAGACCTACAAGCTGAAGCTAAACAAATTTCTCAAGACGAACTAGAAAATATCCACCGTAATAAAACGGGAGCGCTTATTCAGGCTGCCATTATGATGGGTGCAGTGACAATTTTCTCTGGAACAGATCAGGCAATTCCGAAATTACGCCAATATGGACAAGCAATTGGACTGGCTTTTCAGGTGCAAGATGATATTTTGGACATTACCTCAAGCACTGAAACTTTAGGTAAAACTGCGGGTAAGGATGAACAAGTACAAAAGTCGACTTATCCTGCTTTAATGGGACTTGAGCAAGCACAGGTTTATGCAAAAGAGTTGCATGATCAAGCTTTTGAGGCTTTAGCGCATTTTGGTGAAAATGCAAAAGAATTAGTTGAGATTTCACAATTCCTTTTAGCCCGTACCAACTAATATAAAATCAAATTAATAATCCTGCTTGTATTCATATTCAATGAATAAAGGAAATAAGAATGAATGGTGATCAGCTCCATCAAGTTGCAATAGAGATTGCGTGTAATCTTCCTTTTAGTGAGCAAAGCCAACCCTTTGGACCTGAATGCGACGTCTTTAAAATTTTAGAAAAGGTGTTTTTATTAGTAGGGGAAGGAACGGGCACAAAAATGATTACTGTTAAATGTGATCCATATAAAAGTCAGGAATATCAGGAGCTTTATCCTTTTATTATTCCGGGGTATCACATGAATAAAAAACACTGGATCTCTATTACTCCGCATAAAAACTTAACTCGTGATTTACTTCAAGATTTGATTCGCGATTCTTATGACTTAGTCGTAAAAAAGCTACCTTTGAAAGATCAAAAAAGATTAAACAACCAATAATACTCAATATGAAAACGGCGACCATCAGGTCGCCGTTTTTATTTCAATGACTTATTGAAAGCAGTTAAATTAATTATGCTTTCCCATAATGCCACGGATTGTATTTAAAACATCAGCAGGTAATACAACAGTTTTGGCATTGCTCGATTTAGCCATGTCTTGCATTGCTTTAACGTACTGTTCACCTAATAGATAAGCGACAGGTGTTTCTTTATCGCCGACTGCGCTTGTTACCATTTCAATCGCTTTTTGAGATGCTTCTGCTAAGACAACTTGTGCTTCTGCATCACGGCGAGATGCTTCTAAACGACCATCTGCTTCTAAAATTGCAGCTTGCTTTTCACCGTCAGCTCTAGTCACTGTAGCACGACGTTGACGTTCAGCAGCAGCTTGAGCTTCCATAGCAGCTTGCATGGTTGAAGATGGCTGAATATCTTGAATTTCTACAGTTTTTAAAGTGATACCCCAATCCGAAATATCATCAGAAATTGCAGCTTTTAGTTTAGCTTTAATGTGATCTCGTGAAGACAGTGCATCATCTAGATCCATTTCACCCACAATAGAACGTAATGAAGTCTGTACAAGGTTTTGAATGGCCCATGTATAGTTTTCAATACCGTACACTGCTTTTTCAGGGGTTGTTAAATTGATATAAGCTACTGCATTCATAAGCAATACAGCATTGTCACGGGTAATCACTTCTTGAGATGGAATATCAAGCACAATATCTTTAGTCGTGACTTTATAAGCTACGTCATCAATATAAGGAATAACGAAGTTCAACCCTGGATTAAGCGTGGAATGATATTTCCCTAAACGCTGAACAATCCATTTATAACCTTGAGGAACAATACGTACCCCTTTAAAAATAGTAACTGCTACAAAAGCCAAAAAGGCTAAAACAATAATGGTACCAACTGGCATGAAAATAACCTCTCTTTATCTTTAATGTTTATGAAGTACTGTGGGGCTGGACAATTAAGTCATTGCCCGAAATATCAATGACACGGACTCGATCACCGACTTTCACAGGGCTAGTGCTGCGACAGTTCCATTCATCGGCCCCTAAAATAGGCATAGGGAAACGGACAATAATTTGGTCATGAGCAAGTCCGGTTTGAATCACCATACCAATTTGTCCAATGGTGGCCTCACGAGGTAAACCTGCTTTAGTTCTATCAATCGATAAGGGTTTAATAAATTTGAACCAAAGAATGGTGCATAGCACCGATAAAATAATCCACAATACAATTTGGGTTGTAAGGCTAATATCTGGAAATAACCAATAGAGAAAGCAAACCATAATGGCTGCAATACCAAACCAGAGAGCGGCAAAAGCAGGGATAATCAGCTCAGAAAGAATAAGTAAGATACCCAATACAAACCAGTGCCAAGGTTCTACAACAAACTCCATAGATCTGCTCTTTTATATATCTTTATGATGGGTAAAAGTGATCTCATATCACTTTTACCACTGTAGCAGATGATAGTAAGTGTGGATAGAAAAAAACCACCTCAATTAAAATTTAGGACGTGGAGCTGGCTTAAATGCGGCTGGAGATTTTTTGAAATTCGCTATTGCAGTTTCAATTTGACGAATTTGGCCTTGAGCAGCTTTCTCACCCTCTAAAATAGCTTCATTACTTGATTTTAAATCGAGTGTACCTAAGTGCCCAACTTTAGGTTGGATGACTACGTTTGCTAGTTTTAACTCTTCATTAATACTTTGTTGACCCATAATATTAATGGTTTGATCAAGTAATCCCCACATATTCGCTGGGCGATTTCCTGCTGGACGTGCTGAAATATCAACCGCAATCACAATATCTGCACCCATATCACGTGCTGTTTTTACAGGAATTGGGCTAACTAATCCGCCATCTACGTACTTTTGATTGCCAATAGTGGCAGGGACAAACACGTTTGGAATACTACAAGACGCACGTACTGCTTGACCTGCATTACCTTTAATAAAGTCAGCTTTTTGACCATTATCAAGACGGGTTGCTACTGCTGCAAAACGAATTGGGAATTTCTCAATAGGCTTATTGCCCACGTTACGGTTCACATAATCTTGTAGCTTTTGCCCAAGAATAATACCTTGGCGATTAAGCGTTAAATCACGAATATCCGATTCTTGTAATTTAAGTGCAAGATTTTGGAGCTGATAAGGTGTTTGCCCACTGGCATAGATACTTCCTACAAAACTACCGGCACTTGTACCCGTAACAATTTTAGGTTTAATACCATGTGATTCTAAGACCTTGATAACACCAATATGTGAAAATCCTTTTGCTCCACCGCCGCCTAAGGCAAGTGCAATAACTGGTTCGCGTGCTTTAACTGAAGTGGTCGGTGTTGGTGTTTTGCTGAATTTATCACAGCCAAATAAGGCTAAAGAGATAAATCCGATACTGGCAAATTGAGCAATTTTCATCTTTGAAAAACAATCTATAGCAAGATAAATTAAGATGGCCCATCAGACCAGATTCGTTCAATTTTTGCTAGGTTTTTTTCACAAGATTTTGTAAAGGTTCTGCAAGCCAATTACGATTTTTCGGTGATATTTTTCCATCATAACGCTCAAAAATTTTGGCGAGATCTTCATCATAATTTCCGCTAGGAGTTAAATAGCCTAAGCAGTGAATAGTCTTGCGATCATAATCAAAAGAGAACATCACAATTGGGATATTAGCCTTTGCAGCAATATGGTAAAAGCCACTCTTCATTTTTTTTGCTTTCTTACGTGTGCCTTCTGGCGCCATTCCAATCCAGATCTTGTCATAATCCTGAATGGTTGCAACCACCTGTTCAGTCAGTCCATTGGCAGAGTCACGTTTTACCGGAATAACACCTGCCCAATCTAAAACACGTTTAAAAGGAGGCTTAAATAAGCTGTCTTTACCTAGTACTGTAATTTGAATGCCAAGCCCAAAAATAGCTAAAAAACCATACCAGCCATCAATATTGGATGTATGAGGAGAAATAATGGCTACAGCCTTAGGAAAGTTAGGAACTTCACCTTCTATAGTCCAGCCTTGAGCCAAAAAAAGTTTTTTAAATAATGCTCGACTTAAAGCATTACCACGTTGAGGGACCTGTGGAGGTAGCTTAGGGAAATGTTGTTCCATATTTTTAAGTTTTAAATCATCCTTTGTTTTATCTTAATCTTTTGAAATCTATGCTTCATTGGCAAAATGTAAGATTACGCATGGTATTTCATGTTATTACCGCACAAAGAAATAAAAGTAGGTATATATGTTTCGACAGCAAAATCTTTATCTTTTGCTATTTTCCTTATATTGGGCGCAAGGTCTACCTGTGGGTTTTATGACCCATGCTTTGCCCGTAATATTAAGAGCTCAAGGTGTATCACTCGCGCATATTGGTGGTTTTGGGCTGCTTATGGTGCCTTGGTCAATCAAAATATTTTGGGCACCGTGGGTGGATCGACACGCAATTTCCCGTTTAGGTCATTATCGTAGCTGGATTTTACCCACTCAGCTTTTAACGGTGGCAGTAATTTGTATTTTATCTTTTTTTCCTATTCAGGCTTTAGATCAGCCTTTGTACTTATTTATATTTTTTATTGCACTGTTATTTATGAACTCGACGGGCGCAACTCAAGATATTGCAACCGATGCTTTAGCTGTCAATTTATTACAACATGATCAGCAACATTGGGGAAATACATTTCAAGTTGTAGGCTCTCGGCTTGGTTTTATTGTAGGTGGGGGGGCTGTGTTATGGTGTTTAGATTGGTTGTCATGGCAGCCAACTTTTTTATTATTAGCTGCTTTAGTATTTATCAATACTCTACCTGTTTTACTATTCAAAGAACCTCCTCATACTTCTCATTCTGACAATCAATCTAGCCAGCCAAATTTATTGATAAAAATTAAGTCTTATTTGAGTTATTTTTCTCAAAATAAAGAGCTTCGCTCTTGGTTAATGGTACTTATCACTTTTAAAGTGGCAGATGGCTTAGCCGGGCCATTACTTAAACCCTTAATGGTTGATATGGGATTAAGCTTTACCCAAATTGGTGTTTACATCACTATGCTAGGTGCTGTAGCTGCTTTAGTGGGGGCATTTATTGCAGGATGGGTATTAAAGTATTTTTCTAGACCAGCTACCTTAATTAGTTTTTCAATATTAAAAATCATGAGTTTAGGTGCGTATGTTTATTTGGCCTATGCTTATGAGCAGAAGATAAAAATAAATACATGGCTTATCTATTCTGTAAATGCTTTGGAAGATGCTTTTGCTGCCATGCTATTGGTTGTAATGCTAACCTTGGTTATGCATTACAGTCGAAAGAACTATGCGGGTACCGATTTTACTTTTCAGGTTTCGATTATGGCGACTGTAAGTGGGGGACTTTATACCTTGAGTGGAATCATTGGAGATGTACTTGGTTATTTCCATTATTTGATAGCTATTGTCACTATTGCTGTACTATTTTTAATTCCTATTTACGTATGGAAGGCAGCAAAAGCTGTATAAAAAGTGATATTAAGCTGATGAAATAAAGAAACTTAATTCATATTAAGTTAAGCTAAAAAGTTGTGCTTATAACTTTACTCATTCTTTTAAAAATGTATATTTTTAGCTATTCAAATGGCTTATTAATTGTGCCATCTTGTTTGGGTAGCAAATGGACGCTAGAAAGGAAAAAAGGATGGAAGTAACAAGAAAAATTATGTGAATCAAGCAACGTCGGTAAAAAAATATTCACTTAGACGGTTTATTAGCCTAAAGTCTAAAAAAGAATAATGAAATAATGATTTAATCATTCTATAAGATAAGAGAGTTGTGTAGGATTCGTTACAACATGAAGTCAAGGTAAAAGTTCTGTAAACAAAAGTATGTCTTGCTTCTTTTGATTTGGAATTTTTAATCTTACCCAGCGTTAAAATTGGTTTTGATTGCGGTAATAAAATTAATGCAATCAAATTTGGAGAATAGTTGATTTTTTAGTGCTCAATGGTCACCGAATCAACTTGGCATGGATAAGCAACATAAAATATATTTTTAGGAGTTTTTGATGGATCTATTCCTTAATCGTAAATCGTTTGTTGTTAAAAGTTTAGCTATTACAGTAACAGCTTTAATGATGAGTGGGGCAAATGCGGCAACCTCTGAAAAAGAGGAAATTCAAAAACTTCGTCAAGAAGTTGAAGCATTAAAAGCATTAGTTAAAGAACAGCGCCAAGTACAGCAGCAACAGCAACAAGTACAGCAACAACAGCAAGTGCAGTTAGCTGAAGTTAAAGCACAGCCTCAACCTGTTGCAGCTCCTGCTTCTCCATTAGCAGGTTTTAAATCTAAAGCTGGTGCTGATGTGAACCTTTATGGTTTCGTTCGTGGTGATGCTAACTATATTATCGAAGGTGCCGATAACGACTTTGGTGATGTTAGTAAAACTGATGGTAAAACAAAAGATAAATTACGTTCGACTGCTAAAACCACACGTCTTGGTTTAGATTTTAATACACCTGTTGGCGATGCTAAGGTAGGCGGTAAACTCGAAGTCGATTTTGCTGGCTCAACAACAGATTCGAATGGCTCATTACGTATTCGTCATGCTTATTTAACGTATAACGACTGGTTATTTGGTCAAACGACGTCTAACTTCTTGTCAACTCATGCACCAGAAATGATCGATTTCTCGACAAACGTTGGTGGTGGTACAAAACGTGTTCCTCAAGTACGCTATGGCTACAAGTTGGGTCCAACTACACAATTGTTTGTTTCTGCTGAAAAAGGTGATAGTACTTCAGCAACAGCCGGCGATAGCATCAAGTATAGCTTACCTGTATTAACTGCTAAAATTACTCAAGGTTATGCAGACGGTAAAGGTTCTGCATCAGCTCGTGCTTTAGTAGAAAATTATAAATCATCACTTGGTGATGATAATAAAACTGGTTGGGGTATTGCTGCAGGTACAGACTTTAAAGTTTCTGATCCTTTAAAAGTTTTTGCTGATGTTTCATATGTAGTTGGTGATAGTAGCTATTTATATGGCAGTAATGCTGCTTATGCTGTAGCTCCTAATAAAGATATTGAGCAAAATAAATTTGTTGCTGTACAAGTAGGTGGTACTTATAAAATTTTACCTAACTTGCGTTCAACTTTAGCGTACGGTGCAGAGTTTGCTGATGACGGCACTGATTATGCAAAAGTATATACAGCTGGTAATGAAAAAGTTCAGCAAGCATGGATTAACTTCATCTATACACCTGTTAAACCAATTGATTTAGGCCTTGAATATGTCAATGGTAAACGTGAAACGTTTGCTGGCCAGTCTTATAAAGATAACCGTATTGGTTTAATGGCTAAGTATAGCTTCTAATTTCTCAATGCTTCTTAGCTAATTGAGTCGAGATTCATATGAGTCTCGACTCATTTTTTTAATTGAAATAAATAAGTAGCGTAAAGCCGTTAAAAATGGTTTATACCGATCATTCTATTATTTAAGTCATTTTTAAGTTTCAATTTTTACAGTAGAGCATCATAAAAAAAGGTCGTAGTAACCAGAGATGCTGAGTTTTTTTTCTACATTAAGAAATAAGCAGATTTCCCTGTTTATGTTCAACTTCATTATAGCCATTTGGTTAGGTGCAATTCTAAATTTTGGTTTTTATAAAAAAGTTCATTTGTTAACGCCATATTTAGGTATAAAAGCGACCTTTTTTTTAGCGGCTACTGTAGTGATTGTTGTTGCTACCTATTATGCGGCTTTACAAATTTTAAACTGGAAATGGACGGCCAAAATTTTTGCCATTTTACTGGTATTTATTGGTGGTTTTAGCTCGTACTTTGTAAATACTTTAGGTGTCATTATTTCACCTGATCAGATTCAGAATATTGCTCAAACAGATGTTGCTGAAGCTACAGATTTACTTTCTTTGCGTTTTGGGCTCTGGACAATCTTCTTTGTTATTTTACCTATTTTTTTAATTACTCAGGTAAAACTCAAATCAGAAAGAATACTTCCGCTTTTGCTTAAAAAAGTACTTTCAATCGCTCTTGCATTTGCCGTTGTAGGTGGTTTGTTGTTTGCATATTATGTTGATTTTGCAGCAATATTTAGAGAGCATCGTGATTTAAAAGGAATGATCTCTCCTCAAAACACTATTTCTTCGGTGATGTCTTATTATCGTAAAAAAGCGCCTAAGAAAAATCTTCCTCTTGTGAAGTATGGTGAAGATGCCCATCAAGTTCAGCAAACTCAAAAAGATTTACCTAAACTCATGGTACTTGTAGTGGGCGAAACTGCACGTGCAGAAAGTTTCTCGCTCAATGGGTATGCTAAAAATACAAATCCAGAGCTTTCTAAACAAGATATTTTAAATTTCTCTCAAGTGAGTTCATGTGGTACGGCAACAGCAGTTTCTGTGCCATGTATGTTCTCTGGTATGCCACGTGCTGATTATGATGAGCAATTGGCAAGCCATCGTGAAGGCTTACTAGATATTGCAAAACGCGCAGGCTATCAAGTGACTTGGATTGATAACAATTCGGGTTGTAAAGGTGCATGTGATCGTGTTGAACAATACCAGATTCCAGAAGACTTAAAGCAAAAATGGTGTAAAGATGGTGAATGTCTTGATGGTATTCTCATTGATAGCTTAAAGCAGTATTTGGCCTCTATTCCGAAAGACGATAAACGTCCACGTTTAGTTGTATTACATCAGATGGGTAGCCATGGGCCAGCATATTACAAACGGGCACCTGAGGGATATCAACCATTTAAACCAACTTGTGATACTAATGCGATACAGGGTTGTTCACCAGCTGAGCTATTAAATAGTTATGATAATACAATCGTGTATACAGACCATGTATTAAGCCAAATGATCAATACTTTAAAAGAAGTATCGAATTATCAAACAGGTTTATGGTATTTATCTGATCATGGAGAATCGACAGGTGAGCATGGTATGTATTTGCATGGTTCGCCTTACTCAATCGCACCGAGCCAACAAACACATATTCCAATGATTATGTGGTTCTCTGATGGCTGGAAACAACATAATCTTGCTCAAGTAAATTGTTTAAACCAACAAACTAAACAAAAGTTAAGTCAGGATAATCTATTCCCAAGTTTGTTAAGTTTGCTGGATGTACAAACTCAGGTCATCAACCCTCAACTGGACATGTTGCACTCTTGTGCCCATGTAAACTAAAGCGAGCCTAGAACATGACAAAAATCTTGATGATTGAAGATGATTTTATGATTGCAGAATCAACAACGACGTTGCTGCAATATCATCAATTTGAGGTGGAATGGGTCAATAACGGTTTAGATGGTTTGGCCCAATTAGCAAAGAATAAGTTTGATCTCATTCTTTTAGACTTGGGATTGCCAATGATGGATGGTATGCAAGTTTTAAAGCAGATCCGTCAAAGAGCAGCAACACCAGTCTTGATTATCTCTGCACGTGACCAACTGCAAAACCGTGTTGATGGTTTGAATTTGGGAGCAGATGATTACTTAATTAAGCCTTATGAGTTTGATGAATTACTCGCTCGTATTCATGCCTTATTACGCCGTAGTGGCGTAGAGGCTCAACTTGCAAGCCAAGATCAACTACTAGAAAGCGGTGATCTGGTTTTAAATGTTGAACAGCACATTGCAACATTTAAAGGGCAACGTATTGATTTATCGAATCGTGAATGGGCAATCTTGATTCCGCTTATGAGTCATCCAAATAAAATTTTCTCAAAAGCTAATTTGGAAGATAAGTTATATGACTTTGATAGTGATGTGACCAGCAACACAATTGAGGTATATGTCCATCATTTAAGGGCTAAGTTGGGTAAAGACTTTATTCGAACTATCCGAGGACTGGGTTACCGTTTAGGGCAATCATAATTTAAGATTTCGGGACTTCATGAACGTGCATTATTCATTAAAAAAACGACTGATTTGGGGCACCTCAATTTTCAGTGTCATCTTAGGTTGTATTTTAATTTTTAGTGCTTATAAGGTTGCACTTCAGGAAGTCGATGAAATTCTAGATACTCAAATGCAGTATTTAGCGGAAAGAACGGCTGAGTATCCCTTAAAAACAGTAAGTAGTAAGTTTGATTTACATCGAACTTACCACGAAGAAGATTTATTTTTAGATATTTGGGCTTATAAAGACCAAGCGAATTTATCTCATCATCTGCACTTCTTGGTTCCTCCTGTTCAACAAGCTGGTTTTTATTCACATAAAACCGCTGAAGGTGTAGTCCGAACATATGTTTTACCGTTGAAAGACTACCAAATTCAGGTCAGTCAACAAGAGCGGGTTCGTGAAGCTTTCGCATGGGAGCTTGCAGGCAGTATGTTCATTCCTTATTTAATTATTTTACCTTTCGCGATATTTGCCTTGGCTGCCATTATTAGTCGTGGTTTAAAACCAATAGATGATTTTAAAAATGAGTTAATGGAGCGTGATTCTGAGGAGTTAACACCAATTGAGGTGCATGATTATCCTCAAGAGCTTTTGCCTACCATTGATGAAATGAACCGTCTGTTTGACCGTATTTCTAAAGCACAAAATGAACAGAAGCAATTCATTGCTGATGCTGCTCATGAACTACGAACACCTGTTACTGCATTGAACTTACAAACCAAGATTTTGTTAAGCCAGTTTCCTGAGCATGAATCGTTGCAAAACTTAAGCAAAGGTTTAGCTCGTATTCAGCATTTAGTGACGCAGCTTTTGGCGTTGGCAAAGCAAGATGTAACTTTAAGTATGGTTGAACCTACTGGCTATTTTCAGCTCAATGATGTGGCTTTAAATTGTGTTGAGCAGTTGGTTAATTTAGCCATGCAAAAAGAAATTGATTTAGGCTTTGTTAGAAATGACCCTGTCGAGATGCATAGTATTGAACCTACCGTACATTCGATTATTTTTAACTTAATTGATAATGCAATTAAATATACACCACATCAGGGGGTAATTAACATTTCAGTTTATACCGACCCAGATAACTTTGCATGTATTCAAATCGAAGATAGTGGCGCAGGTATAGATCCTGAAAATTACGATAAGGTGCTTAAACGTTTTTATCGAGTACACCATCATCTTGAAGTGGGAAGTGGTTTAGGCTTATCAATTGTAGACCGTGCAACTCAAAGACTTGGTGGAACTCTAACTCTCGATAAAAGTTTAGAACTTGGTGGTCTTTCAGTTTTAGTGAAGTTACCTAAGGTTTTACATTTACATGAAACAAGAGCTTAACTAAGCTCTTGTTTTAATTGTTTTTCGAACTCAAAGCGATGAATACAAATCGCATAAAAGAAAATGTTCACTGCCCAAACAACCCAACCTGTCCATAAGTTATGACTTAGGAAATGTGCTCCTCGCATCATTTGTGCCCAACCCATCATAAATCCTAATAAAATGCCTGAAAATAAATAAAAATAAGCTCGTTTTGGTTGTTCAAGACGATAAACAAAATAACCGGTCATTATGATAAATCCAGCACTGGCATGACCACCTGGAAAACAATGACCATGTTTTGCTGTAAAGTCCCAAATATAGCCACCTAAACTATTAGGATGAACCATATTCCAAGGGCAGGCATGAGCAGATTGTGATTTTAATAAACCAACAACACCGCTACCAATCATGCTGACAAAAAACATATAACCATATTGCCAGCGATAGATTTTTAACTTTTCTACTTTAAATGAAGCAAGCCACAGACCAAAAAAGATGACATAAATCGCAGTGATAATGTCTTTTACGATTTGATGATTAAGCCTTTCGAGATACCAATTTTCCCGATTAAAAAATTGACCAGTTGAATCAATCCAAGGTTGGATGAGGTACATATCAATTTTTCCACCCACTGGGAATACAAATAAAAGTATAAAAAAGCTGATAGCAAGAAAAATAAGCTGAAGCTGAAAAAAATGTTTTTGTTGATTCATTGTGTTTTAACATCAATTTAAGCGTGAATTGAAGGCATTACATAAAATAAAACTTAAATTGTTCTTAAACTAAACAGGATTTCATCTTTAAATCTTAGAAAAATATTCAATTTAATATATTTTTCAATATATTAAATTGAATGTATGGAAAACTAAAAGTGTAGTTTTTAATCAAGGAAAGTTATTTTTAAACTAAGAGGTTTTATTTGTAAGAGGTATATGAAGCAGAATATTTAAATCCTGCTTCATAATCATTGAATTAAAACATGCCTTCTTCAGAGTTGGCAGAGATTTTATGAATAGACAAATCTGCACCACGAAACTCATCTTCTTGAGATAAACGAATACCAATGGTCGCTTTAAGGATGCCATAAACAATAAAACCGCCAGCAAGTGCGATAGCAATCGCGAGTACTGTACCAATGAGCTGTGAGGCAAATGATACACCGCCTAAACCACCTAGCCATTTTTGACCAAATAGTCCCACTGCAATACCGCCGAATGCACCGCAAACGCCATGTAAAGGCCATACACCTAGTACATCATCTACTTTGAGTTTATTTTGAGTATAGGTAAAGAGGTATACGAACATGGCACCAGCTATACCACCAATAACAAGTGCACTCACGGGATGAACAATGTCAGATCCTGCACAAATAGCAACTAAACCGGCAAGTGGACCATTATGTAAGAAACCTGGGTCATTTTTCCCAATTGCATTTGCTGTAATCGTTCCGCCAACCATTGCCATAAGTGAATTAATAGCAACTAGCCCAGAAATAGCATCAAGACGTTGAGCACTCATTACATTAAAGCCAAACCAGCCCACGATTAAAATCCATGAACCAAGTGCTAAAAATGGAATTGAAGAAGGAGGGTGAGCACTTACACGACCATCTTTCTTATAACGACCAGAACGAGCACCTAATAAAATAACCGCAGCGAGTGCAATCCAGCCACCCATTGCATGGACTACAACTGAACCAGCAAAGTCGTGAAAAGCTGCGCCAAAAGTTATTTCTAACCATTTTTGTAGACCATAGTTACCATTCCAGACCATACCTTCAAAAAAAGGATAGACCAGACCAACTAAAGCGAGCGTTGCTATTGCTTGTGAACGCATTTTGGCGCGTTCTGCAATACCACCTGAAATAATTGCAGGAATTGCCGCAGCAAAAGTCAGTAAAAAGAAGCAGCGCATTAAGTTGTAACCATGATCACTTGCGAGGCTTGTACCATCATGGAAGAAATGCTGGCCATAAGAAATGTAATAACCAACAAAGAAATATGCGATTGCGGAGAGGGCAAAGTCAGTCAGAATTTTACTAAGCGCGTTCACCTGATTTTTGTGGCGAACTGTACCAAGTTCCAAGAATGCAAAACCTGCGTGCATGGCAAGAACCAAAACTGCACCAAGTAACAAGAAAAATAGATCTACATTTTGCATAGCATGCTCGAAAAAAGTGCTAAATTCCATTTTGGAACAAATCTGGGTCTGTAAATTGCACCAAAATAGATTTAAGGAACCTAAAAACCTAAGTTTGCCGAAACAAACTCAATTGCATAAAAGTGAATATGCAATAAGCGCACCAATTTGGATTGTGAAATTAGTTTTTGGCGATAAATGGTGCGTTAATTTGCTTAAAATAGGCTGCAATGGCACATTTTTATGATAAAAGTCATCTAATTTGTTTATAAAATGACCCAAATGAGTACGTTATTAAAATATAAAACGAATTAAATTCTACTAAATTATTTATTAGACCAAACCTCTTGAGCAACCTCTATAAATGCTTTTACGGCTGGGCTGATATGTTTCTTGTTTTTTACTGCAAGGCCAATAGAGCGTTTAAGGTTTGGTTTAAAAGGGCGTTTAACTACATTTGGATAAAGTGAGAGTAACTCTTTGGTGATGACCATATCAGAGACTATTGAGATTCCTAACTGGTTGTGTACCATACTGACGATACTTAGAATTTGGGAAACATAAAATTTAATGTCTGGTTTCACATTAAAGTTTTTTAAAATTAATTCGACCTGATGTCGACTACCAGCCATTGTCATAATAAAAGGGCAGTTTTCTAGATGTGCTGGATCAATATAGAGTTGCTGCGCTAGCGGGTAACCACTCGGAATTAAGGCAACAAAACGATCTTCGATTAAAGGGAATGTATCGAATCGCTCATCTGGCATAATTAAAAAACCAACCTCTATGCGCCGTTCCAATAACCACTGAGCAACTTCTTTATCTTCACCTTCATCAATATAAATTTCGATTTTAGGATAGCGCTGCCGAAAGGTTTCTAAAATTTCAGGCAGTAGATAAATAGAGGATGATGCCCCAAAAGAACCAATACGTAATGTTCCTTCATTTAAACCGTGGATGGCAGCCACTTCTTTTTCTAATGTATCGGAAATACTTAGTAGCTCTTTTACATGGGTCAATAACTGCTGACCTGTCGTGGTGAGTTCAATATCGCTTTGAGTTCTTGAAATGAGGTTAATACCCCATTGTTGTTCTAATGATTTAAGCGCATGGGAAACTGCCGACTGTGAAATGCCCAACTTTTCAGCGGTCGCAGTGAAACTTTTTAGTTCAGCAATGAGTGCGAAAATTTCAAGTTGGGTAAAGGTCATGTTGTATTTGTTATGAGTAAAAACTCATTTTATCATGAGTTTTCATTATCTTTAATATATGAGTAAGCCAAGCTAATTGCCAAAGCAGCAAGCCCTAACAAAACTCGAGTAAAGAAATGAATAGCATTGTTTTATCTCTTTTTCCTTTAGTTGCATTAATTGCATCGGGATACTTATTTAAAAAATATCATTTTTTCAGCGATGAGTTTTGGGTTGGGGCAGAGAAGCTTAATTACTATATTTTGTTTCCCGCTTTGCTTTTTAGTACGCTCTCGACTGCAAAAATTGACTTACAGAGCTTAAGCACAGCCATCATTGCGATGTTGATTGTGGTCTTAGCTGTAACCGCCTTTTTATACATACTCCGAATGTTTTGGCATATACCGCCTGCACGTTTTGGTGTGCATGTACAAAGTATGGTTCGCTTTAATACTTATATTGGTTTGGCCTTAGTGACTTCACTTTTTAAAAGTGAAGGAATGGCAATACTGGCAATTTTATTGGCACTTTGCATTCCACTGGTAAATGTTATTTCGGTGCTTGCTTTAACTTCTAAAGAACATATGGCAATTAAACCTGTTTTGATTGCACTGCTTAAAAACCCTTTAATTGCATCATGTGTGATCGGAGCAGCAGTCAATGCGCTTCATATCCCGATTTGGGAAGGCTTTACTCAGTTTATTAAGCTTTTTTCTGTTTCGAGTTTGCCATTAGGTTTGTTATGTGTTGGCACAGCTTTGCAGTTTATGCAAATTAAAAAAGACATTGTGGTATTGGCAGCAGACACGTTTGCACGACTTTTAGCAGTGCCTGCATTGGCTTACGCGGTATGTACGTGGTTTGGTTTACCAAGTTTGCAAACACAGATTTTAGTCATTTTCTTTGCGCTACCGACTGCTTCAGCTTCATACATTTTAACCAAAGTTTTGGGTGGCGATAGTCAGCTTATGGCAGCCGTGATTAGCTTTCAAACGTTATGCGCCGCCGTGACTTTGCCATTAGTGATTTGGTGGATTTCTTAAGATATAAATCTTTAGGCTGACTCATATTTAAAGAATGCTTGGCTACCTTCCTCATCTGATTATTGCTACACTTTTTTCTTTTTCAGGTGGATGAGTAGTATGTCCTTTGATCTCAAAGTGAGCTTGCAGCAAAGGTCTGAACCGTCTGCACAGCAGAAAAAACTGAATCGCCTGATTAATAAAATAGAACAGCAAAAAGTTAGCCTGAGCACATGGCAAAATGCACAAGCTGATATTCAACAGCACATTCGGCAAAAACTGATGCCTGTGTATCGAGATTTGCATACAGTGCTATTTCAACAGTTAGAACAACTTTGGAATATGTTGCATAGCCACGAGTTTTCTAAAGCGGATATACAACAACTCGATGAAAAAATTGCTCAGCTTGCACAAATGTTGAAGCGCTCCGAAATGCTATCTGCTGAACAGTTGGATTTAGTGAATCAGATCGATACTTTTTATCAGCAGCATGCAGGGGAATCGGTAAAAAAGAATAAAAAAACTCAGCCAATACAATTTGAATATGGAGAAAGTGCTGAGCAAGGTTCAGAACTTGAAGAAGACTTTGAAAAGTACGCTGCCGAGCAACAACAAGCGCGGGAACAAGCCAAACAGCAAAGACAACAACAGAAACGTGAACAAGCTGAGCAAATGGCAGCGCAGTCACTCAAAACAGTTTATTTAAAAATTGCCGCGATGATTCACCCAGACCGTGAGCAAGATGAAACAAAGAAACAGGAAAAAACTGAGTTGTTTCAACAAGCAAGTCAGGCCTACGAAAAGCAGGATTTGTTTTATTTACTCAAACTCCAGTTACAGCTTGAACAGAATAAAGGGCTAGGTGCTAAAGAATTATCTGCTGAGCAGTTACGGTTTTATAAACTGGCTTTAGATGCACAAAGTCAGCAGCTTGAAAGCCAAATTGCTGAGATCTTAGATTCTTTTCAGTTAGCCAAGAATGTAAAAGCAGAGCATGTACACATTAGTGATGTGTATAAAGCTATAGATGCTGATTGTGCTGAGTTAAAGCAGCAGGTGAAATGGGAAAAAGAGCGTTTAAAGCATATGAAAAAAGTGAGTGGGGTAGAGATGTTGTTGGGGCATGAGGCGCTTTAATTAGCTTCTAGGCTTTATATGCAGCCATGAGGCTACCGATGATTTGATAAGGAATAAATTCTGAAATAAGAAATCGTTGAGGTTATATTCTTTATAAAATATAGTGTGGAAATTATAAAAATTAAAAGATCGGATTTATGAATGAAAAATTTATTCAATTATCAAAAGAACTTAAACATAGACCTATTTTAGAGAAGGCTTTAGGTTATTTTCCTAACTTACCTTTAGTTGCTATCGATTGTGGCTGTGGCGCTGGCAATGAATCTGCTTATCTACTCTCAAAGGGATTTAATGTTCATGCTTTTGATATTTCAATTGATGCGCAAAAAGTTTGTACTGAGCGATTCAAAGATGACTCTAAATTTATTTTCTATCATGAATCTTTTGAAGACTTTAATTTCCCGTCTGCAAGCTTAATTATTGCTTCATCAAGTCTATTCTTTTGCGATCCAAGCTATTTTTATAGTGTAATTAAACGAATTATAAATGCGCTTCCTGAAGGCGGAATTCTGGTAGCTGATTTATTGGGGACTCAAGATGAATGGGTTGCTAGAGAAACTGCAAAATTTATAGGATTTACTTATCAAGATATAGTTGGTCTATTCTTATATGATTTTAATTTATTGTTTCATAAAGAAATGAGTGAAAATCTTCCTTTATTGAGTGGTCATATAAAATCATGGCATCTTCATATGGTGATTCTACAAAAAAAGTAATTTTGAAATATAGAAAAACCCAGAACCTGCTTGCACAGATTCTGGGTTCATTTAACTAAAAAGCTTAAAGCGCAGCAATTTGCTCCATATTCGCTTTAACTTTATCTAACTGCGCAGCAAACTCAGCAAGCTTCGCTTTTTCACCTTCAACAACCGCTGCCGGTGCTTTAGACACAAAGCCTTCATTTGCAAGTTTGCCCGCGATTTGGTCGTGTTGCTTTTGGATTTTATCCAAGTCTTTTTGCAAACGAGCAAGCTCAGCTTTAGGGTCAATTAAGCCTTTCATTGGTACAAATACCGATGCATGGCTAACAACGCTAGAGCAAGATAAAGGTGGTTCTTGGTCTTTATTCAAGAACTCAATGCTTTCAACTTTAGCCAATGCTTTGAACAATGCTTCAATACGAATGATTTGTTCACGTTCAGCGTCAGATGTATTTTGAAGTAATACTGGCAACAAGCGTGCATTACCTAAGCCTAACTCACCACGAATGTTACGTACTGCACCAATCAAGCCTTGAAGCCATTGCATATCTGCTTCAGCTTGTTCATTGATTTTTGCTTGCTCAGGAATAGGGTATTGAGCAGTCATAATCGTTGGGCCGCCTTGACCAAGCATTGGAGCAAGTGTTTGCCAGATTTCTTCTGTCAAATACGGCATTAATGGATGAGCCAAACGTAATGAAGCTTCCATGACAGCAAGCAATACACGGCGTACTTCAGCTTTACGCTCTTCTGAAACTTCTGCATCGTTCAGAACCGGTTTAGTTAACTCAACATACCAGTCACAGTATTCATTCCAGATAAAGTCATAAATCGCTTGAGCAGCAAGGTCTAAACGATACGTTGCAAACGCTTGATGCACAGCAGCTTCAGCTTTTTGCAGACGGCTCATAATCCATTGTTCTGGAAGTTCCCAAAGATCAGGGCGAGCTTGTTGACCAACGGTTTGACCTTCAACATTCATCAGAACGAAACGCGTTGCGTTCCAGATTTTGTTACAGAAGTTACGGTAACCTTCAACACGTTTTAAGTCGAACTTGATGTCACGACCAGTGTTTGCAAGGGCACAGAACGTGAAACGAACTGCGTCAGTACCATAAGCATTAATGCCTTCTGGGAATTCTTTACGCGTTGATTTTTCAATCTTCGCAGCATCTTTCGGGTTCATGAGGCCAGTCGTACGTTTTGCGACTAAGCTTTCTAAATCGATACCGTCAATCAAGTCTAATGGGTCAAGTACGTTACCTTTAGACTTCGACATTTTTTGCCCTTCACCATCACGTACCAAGCCGTGAACGTAAACTGTCTTAAATGGAATTTGAGATGAACCATCGTCATTTTTCATGAAGTGCATGGTCATCATGATCATGCGGGCAACCCAGAAGAAGATAATGTCAAAACCAGTCACCAACACGTCAGTCGGATGGAAAGTTTTGAGTTCAGGCGTTTGTTCTGGCCAGCCTAAAGTTGAGAATGTCCAAAGTGCAGATGAGAACCATGTATCAAGTACGTCTTCGTCTTGTTTAAGCTCAACATCGGCCGCGATGTTATTTTTCGCGCGAACTTCTTCTTCGCTACGGCCAACATAGATATTGCCATCTGCATCGTACCAAGCTGGAATACGGTGACCCCACCAAAGCTGACGTGAAATACACCAGTCTTGAATGTCACGCATCCATGCCATGTACATGTTGCTGTATTGCTCTGGAACAAACTTAATACGACCATCTTGAACCGCTTCAATTGCAGGCTCAGCAAGAGGTGCAATTTTTACGTACCATTGGTCAGTCAATAATGGCTCAATAATTACGCCTGAACGGTCACCGCGTGGCGCTTTTAAGTCATACGGTTGGATTTGGTCTAACCAGCCTTCCGCTTCCGCTTGAGCAACTAGTTTTTTACGTGCTTCGAAGCGCTCTAAACCAGCATAGTCTGCAGGTGCAGTAATGGTTTTAGAAATTTGTTCGCCAGCTTTGGCAATATATTCAAACTCACCTAAAACTTCAGCGTTTTTGTTGAAGATATTGATGATTGGCAAGCTATTGCGTTTACCTAACTCATAGTCGTTAAAGTCGTGAGCAGGCGTGATTTTTACACAGCCAGTACCGAAGTCTTTTTCAACGTAGTCATCGGCAACGATTGGAATTAAACGACCAGTAATTGGCAATACAATATTTTTACCAACAAGGTGTGCATAACGCTCATCTTCAGGGTGAACAGCAACAGCAGTATCACCAAGTAATGTTTCAGGTCGAGTCGTTGCAACTACGAGATAGTCTTTGCCATCTTGAGTTTTAACTGATTTATCTTCAAAGAAATATTTAAAGTGCCAAAGTGAGCCTTTTTCTTCTTTGCTTTCTACTTCAAGGTCAGAAAGAGCAGTTTGAAGTTTAGGGTCCCAGTTTACAAGACGCTTACCACGATAAATTAAACCGTCTTCGTGCAAACGAACGAATACTTCTTTAACTGCGTTTGATAAACCTTCATCCATCGTGAAGCGTTCACGTGACCAGTCTACAGACGAACCTAAACGACGAATTTGTTTGGTAATTGTGCCGCCAGATTGTTCTTTCCATTCCCAAACTTTTTCGATGAATTTTTCACGGCCTAAGTCGTGACGAGTTACACCTTGTAAGCCAAGTTGACGCTCAACAACCATTTGAGTTGCAATACCAGCATGGTCAGTACCCGGTTGCCACAAAGTGTTTTTACCCATCATACGGTTATAACGGGTGAGGGCATCCATAATGGCATTGTTAAAGCCATGGCCCATGTGCAAACTACCAGTGACGTTTGGTGGTGGAATCATGATACAGAATGATTCACCGTGACCAGAAGGTTTGAAGTAACCTTGTTCTTCCCACGTTTTGTACCACTTCTTTTCGATCTCGGTTGGATCGTAGGTGGTGGCAATATTTTGAGCGGTTTGAGCGTCAGTCATAGTAGCTTAGATCGAATATGCATAAAAAATTGCATCTATTGTAGCAAAAAAATGCCTCGAAATTAATGTGCTGAAAACAGATAAACGGTTTTGTATTTTTTTCAAAAAACGGTAGATTTATGAAGCATGGATCACAATTTAATCGTGTAGCGGCACGGCAGAAAAATTACAAAAGAATTGATAAGGGATGCGATATATGAGCTACAAAGTTTTTTTAAAGATTTCCGATTCAACCTATACCCAATTTGCTTCAATTCGAGAGAAATTACACGCAGGGGTAAAAGAAAGCCAATCTAAAGCATTAGGTAGTGTTCTTTCCGATTTATCTTGTGAAATTATTGAGCAAGTTTTCTCAGTATTGTTAAAGGATGAGCAAGACAACCCTACCATGACTGAAAAACAGCGCCATGAGTCCGAGAAAGTTCTTCAACAAATTTTAGAAACTTTCCGAAAGTATATGCCTTGGTCAGTCTCTTTTTTCGGCAATGAACGGCTATTACCTTTGGTTGATTATATGACATCACTTATGAAAGAGCGTGAGCAAGATGTTTATATTACTTATCCAATCACACCACAACTTGTGCAACAGGCCCAAACACTGACTGAACAAATACGTGCGGGCAATATGCAAAGCGTAGAAGAGGCTTTTCAGACCTTGATTCAAATTGTGGATTTAGGTGTAACAAGCCTAGTACGTGAACCTAAAAAACGTTTAAAATTTAATTTGGTTGTCGACAAAACCCTAAATGGGGTCATTAATATGACAACGCATTTGGGCTATAAACGTTTGGAAAAATTGGGGACGCAGGTTGATCAGACCACAGCAACTCATTATATCAATCACTTTTTGGCCTTCATGCATCAAGCAGCATAATTTAAAAAGATAATAGGAAGTCAAAATGGCCAAACTTGATACTTTGCAAAATAAAGTGGTGTGGATTACTGGAGCATCTTCCGGTTTAGGTAAAGCTTTAGCTGGTGAGTTTGCTTTGCAAGGGGCTCAAGTGATTTTAACTTCGCGTCGCTTTGAAGAGTTAGAAGAAGTTCGCGTTGGTTTACTCCATCCGGATCAGCACTTATCGGTAGTTGCAGACATTACCAATCAAGAGCAAGTTCAAGAGGCTTATGAGCAGATTTTAAAAGCAAAAGGACGAATTGACTGGCTTATTAATAATGCAGGTTTAAGTCAACGTGCTCTTATTCAGGACACCACAATGGCAACAGAACGCGCCATTATGGAAGTCGATTATTTCTCGCAAGTGGCACTAACTAAAACTGTGCTGCCGATTATGCTTAAACAAAAGTCTGGCCGAGTCGTATTTGTGTCGAGTGTGGCAGGCCTTCTAGGTACGCAATACCGTGCAAGTTATTCGGCTGCTAAAGCTGCTATTCACATGTGGGCCAACAGTTTACGTGCCGAAGTTGCCGATCAGGGTGTTGAAGTTTCGGTTATTTTCCCGGGCTTTGTAAAAACTAATGTTTCGTTTAATGCGTTAAATGGCGCAGGGCAACCTCAAGGCCATCAAGACGAAGCAATCGAAAATGGACTAGAAGCCGATGTTTTTGCAGAACATTCAGTTAAGGCTTTAATGCAAGGACAAGAATATATTGTGGTAGGTGGTACTAAAGAAAAATTAGGTGTGATGGTTTCCCGTATGTCGCCGAAATTACTCTATAAAATGATTCGAAAAACAAAAGTGAAATAAAAAAGAGATTTTGCCGTGGTAAATTGATGGAAAAACCCACATAGAAGGTTCACCATGGATCAAGACTATCATCGTATCTTAGACGTTGTTACGCGTTTTCAATTGGTCTTTGACCAGAAAAATTGGGATGCGTTTGATGAGTTGTTAGCCGATCAACTTGAGGTGGACTATTTCCAGTTTAGAGGAGAACCTTTATGTGTGGTGTCTTGTCATGAATTTAAAGGTTCGCGGCAACAGGCTTTGTCGCATTTACGACTACAGCACAATTTGAGTAATCCTCTTGTTCGGATTGAACAAGACCGAGCATGGTTAGAGTGTAATTATCAAATTTACCGTTTTTCTGAAAATGATTATTTTCATTCTTTTGGTCGCTATTATTTTACTTTGGCAAAACAACAGGACAAATGGAAAATTACCGGAATTTGCCAACATTTAACCAAAAATATTGGCAATCCACGTATTCACTTTTCTGCTATGGGGCAGTGCTAGTCTTTGACTGCTGTACCATAAGCAAAAACTTCAATCATTCCGCCTTGCATACCGAGTTCGGTTGTACTCAACCGAACTCCCATAATATGGTTAGCACCCACATTATGGGCTTGCTGTTTTAAACGAATAATCGCTTCACGGCGAGCTCGTTCAACAATGCTTTCATAACTGGTCAGCCGACCCCCTAAAACATTTTTTATAGAAGCCAGTACATATTTAAAGTAGTCGTGAGAAATGACTACATTACTGCTAATAAAATGGCCTAATTGATCACTCGTTGCAAAACGATTGGTATCAATTCTGATATGTGCAAATTGTTGCTCTTTTTCTAGAAGTTCATTTAAATGTTTTCGTTCAATATGGCGGCCAAAAGCCCAACCAATACTGAAAAGAATAAGAAAAATAACAAGCTGAAAAATAAGATTGTCCATTTTCTACCTATGCATTAAATGGATCGGGTAAATGAGGTGCTTGGGGCTGCACAACGACTGCTGTGCCATATACAAATAACTCGGAAGCACCTTGGGCAATGTTTGAAGTTGAAAAACGAATGCCAACAATTGCGTTAGCACCAAGTTGCTGTGCCTTAGCAATCATGCGATCCATTGCTTCTTGGCGGGATTCTTCTAAAAGTTCGGTGTAGCCTGTGAGTTCTCCACCTACAATATTTTTTAAACTTGCCATGAGGTCACGGCCTACATGTTTACTACGAACAGTGCTGCCATATACAACATCAAGTTGTTTTAAAATTTGATGGCCTGGAACGCTTTCTAAATTACTTAATAACATTGTTTTTTATCAATCAAAATGTATTAAGGTTTCAAGATAAAAAATATTCACATTGGTTGCAATAAAAAAGCCCACCGAAGTGAGCTTTTATAAGAATGTGATTTAAAGCTTATTGCTTTTTCAGTTCAGCACTTGATGGTTGATGTACCACTGTATCTGAAGTGTTTGCTTTTAAACCGCCACCTAGAGTTTTATATAACTCGATTTGGTTGTTTAAGTTTGCTTGTTGAAGCAATAACAAACCTTGTTCAGCTGAATAAGATGAACGTTGTGCATCAAGAACTGTCAAGTAACTATCAATACCTGCACGGAAGCGGGCATTTGAAAGTGTGTAGTTGCGATTAGTTGCTTCTACTAAACGTTGTTGAGCTGTTAAACGTTCACCAATGTTGGCACGTGTCGCAAGTGCATCATTAACTTCACGGAATGCAGACTGAACTGATTTTTCATAATCAGACAATGCAATTTTCTGATCGGTTTCAGAAATTTTTACATTGGCACGACGAGTACCCCAGTCAAAGATTGGTAAATCTAAGCTCGGACCAATTGACCATGCAAAACCACCAGACTTAAATAGATCACTTAAGTCAGTTGATGCATAACCTGCTGAACCCGTTAAGCTAATGGTTGGGAATAAACGTGCTTTTGCGGCACCAATATTCGCACCCGCAGCGCTTAAGTTATATTCGGCCGCTTTTACATCTGGACGGTTATTTAACAAATCACTTGGTAAACCAGCAGTGAATACATTTTGTTGAGCAATACGTTTCACAGGCTGTGTCGGTAACAAGTTTTGTGCAACTGGTTGGCCTACAAGTAAGTTCAACAAGTTTTGTGCTTGAGCAATTTGAGTTTTGTAGTTCGCTACATCGTTACGCGCAGTTTCTACAGAAATCTGTGCCTGACGTAATGGAACTTCACTGTCGATACCTACATCAAAACGTTTTTTGTTGAGATTGTAAGAATCTTGCTGCGCTTTAAGTGTTTGCTCTGCAAGTCTTAAATTCGCCGTTGCAAACGAATAGTTTAACCATGCTTGAGCAACTTGACTGATCAAACTGATTTGAGTCGAATCACGTGCACTTTGTGTTGAAAGGTAATTATCTAAAGCAGCGTCTTTTAGACTACGAACACGGCCCCAGAAATCAAGCTCATAAGCAGTTACACCCAAACCTACTTGGTAAGTAGAGTAGGGGTTATTCGGGTCACGACTTGGCGTAACCTGACGAATTGCACTACCACTTGCTCCGATTGTTGGAAGCTGGTTGTTCTTCGTAATCTGATACTGCTCTTGAGCACGTTCAATATTGAGCGTTGCTTTACGTAAATCACGGTTATTCGCAAGAGCCAAGTCGATTACTTCAAGCAAACGTGGGTCAGCAAAGAACTGTTTGTAGCCCTGTTCAGCAATAGATGTACCAGAAGCGCTGTTATATGCATAGCTCTGTGGAATATCGGTTTTCACGACTGGTTCTGGGCCGCGCATGCTTTGACAAGCTGCCAAAGCAAGCGCAAGTGCAGATACCGCAATGCTACGACCTGAAATAGACCATACTTTTTGCATCACGATTTATGCTCCTGAGTGTTTATGGTTTTTGGTTTGTACTTAAAGATACTACGAATCCACACATAGAATACAGGGATAAAGAAGATACCTAAGAATGTCGCGCTGAGTACGCCACCAAGTACACCGAAGCCTACCGAGTGCTGACTTCCTGCACCAGCACCTGTTGAAAGTGCAAGCGGAAGTACACCAAAACCGAAGGCAAGGGTTGTCATGATAATTGGACGTAAACGCATTTTTGCAGCATGTAAGGTTGCGTCAAGTAGATCTTCACCTTTCTCTTGCAGCTCTTTTGCGAACTCAACAATCAAGATCGCATTTTTTGCAGAAAGACCAATTACCGCAATAATCGCTACCTGGAAGTAAATGTTATTCGAGAGATTTGGATCTCCTTTAATAATCATACCCAAGTAAGTCAATACGATCGCACCAATGACACCAAGCGGTACCACAAGTAAAACCGAGAACGGAATTGACCAGCTTTCATACAATGCAGCCAAGCAAAGGAATACAATTAACAATGAAAGCGCATATAAGAATGGCGCTTGAGCACCAGACTCACGTTCTTCAAGTGATAAGCCTGTCCATTCATAGTCGAAACCTTGTAAGCCCATAGATGGTAACTTACCAATAATTTCTTCCATTGCTTTCATGGCATCACCAGAGCTCACGCCAGGTGCAGGTGTACCTTGAATGTTAACCGATGATACGCCGTTATAACGTTCAAGACGTGGAGAACCATATGTCCATTTGCCAGTAGCAAATGCAGAGAATGGAACCATCTCACCTTTGTTATTACGTACATACCACTTGTTTAAGTCTTCAGGCATCATACGGCTACCCGCATCACCTTGAACATAAACTTTTTTCACACGACCGCGGTCAACGAAATCGTTAATGTATGAACCACCCCAAGCAATACGCATTGTATTGTTGATGTCAGCAATGCTAACACCCATAGCACCAGCTTGAGCCTGATCTACATTAATTTGATATTGAGGCGTATCTTCTTGGCCATTTGGACGTACACCCATGAGGCGTTTATCTTGCGATGCCAAGCCTAAAATAGTGTTACGTGCTGCAATTAGTTTCTCATGGCCTTGACCACTTGAATCTTTAAGCTGCAAGTTAAATCCGGCAGTTACACCCAATTCAGGCATTGCAGGAAGCTGTAACGGCATAACATATGATGCATCTTTAATGATCATGTTTAATGCCATACCACGCTTAATTAATGCGCCGATTTGAGTTTCCGGTGAAGTACGTTTGCTCCAGTCTTTCAACTTAACGAAGCCAATACCAGCGTTTTGACCCACACCTGTGAATGAGAAACCAGAAACAGTGAAAATTGATTCTACTGTGTCTTTTTCATTCATAAAGAAGTTTGTCATGGTGTCAATCACTTTACCTGTACGGTCAAGCGTTGCATTTGGTGGTAATTGAACAAGTGTCATTACAACACCCTGATCTTCTTCTGGTAAGAATGAAGATGGGAGTTTTTGGAACAAGAAGACTAAAAGGGCAACTACAACAGCGTACAGCACGCCAGAGAAGATTTTGCCTTTAAGCATGCGGCTAACACCATTTTGGTAGCTGTGCGACATGCGGTCAAAACCATTGTTAAAGCTTCTAAAGAAACGAGCGAAGATATTATTGCTTGGTTCTTTATTTGGATCATGCTGTTTTAGAATAGTCGCACAAAGTGCAGGTGTGAACGTCAACGCTACAATTAACGACAGTACCATTGCAGTTACAAGGGTAATCGAGAACTGGCGGTAAATTACACCTGTTGTACCACCAAAGAAGGCCATTGGTACGAATACCGCTGTCAATACACTGGTAATACCCACTAACGCACCAGAAATCTGCTGCATTGAGCGTGAAGTAGCCGTAACCGGATCAGTATGATCTTCACTCATTACACGTTCAACGTTTTCCACTACAACAATAGCGTCATCGACCAGAAGACCGATTGCCAATACCATAGCGAACATGGTTAAGGTGTTAATTGAGAAGCCAAAAATATTAATAACAGCAAATGTACCTAATACAACCACTGGAACTGCAAGCGTTGGAATAATCGTTGCGCGCCAGTTTTGTAAAAATAGGAACATGACAATGAATACCAAAATCACGGCTTCAATTAATGTGTGTACTACACTTTCAATTGAAAGACGGATAAATGGAGTCGTGTCATAAGCTAGTTTATCTTGTAAACCTGCTGGATAGTTCTTACGTAATTCAGATAAACGTTGTTCAACAGCAGCTGCCGTATCCAGTGCGTTAGCACCTGTAGCAATTTTAATTGCAAGACCACCTGCTGGTTTACCATTAAATTTCGAGTCGAACTGATAGTTATCCGAACCTAACTCTACGCGAGCTACATCTTTTAAACGAACTTCAGCACCAGATGCTGTGTTCTTTAAAAAGATATTTCTAAACTGCTCAGGAGTCTGTAACAAACTTTGAGCATTCACTGTTGCGTTAAGTACTTGACCTTGTACAGCAGGCGCACCACCTAACTGACCTACAGCAACTTGCGAGTTTTGTGCTTGAAGCGCAGTTGCAATATCACTAGGAGTGAGTTGGTAACTTGTTAACTTGGCTGGATCGAGCCAAATACGCATTGCATATGAACCACCAAAGACCTGAACTTCACCAACACCAGCAACACGGCTAAGCGGCTCTTTAATTGAAGAGTTTACGTAGTCTTTAATGTCTGAGTCTGAAAGGCTGTTATCTGGTGAATAAAATGCAATAACTTGTAGGAAGCTTGCACCAGATTTAGTAACTGTTACACCTTGACGTTGTACATCTTCAGGTAAAAGCGCAGTTGCAGATTGCAATTTGTTCTGAACCTGAACTTGTGCGATATCAGGGTCAACACCTTGTTCAAAGTTTAATTGAATAGATGCTTGTCCGTTACCAGCACTGTTAGAAGAAATATAACGTAAACCATCGAGACCATTCATTTGTTGTTCAATGATCTGGGTTACGGTGTTTTCAACTGTTTCAGCCGATGCACCAGGATAAGTCGCAGCAATGGTGACTGTCGGTGGTGCAATCGTTGGATACTGTGCAATAGGCATTTTTGTTAGCGTGAGAATACCCGCCAACATAATGACTAATGCAATCACCCACGCAAATATGGGGCGATGAATAAAAAATTGTGCCATTCAATCTACCCCTTATGCATTTGAAGCTGCTTTCTGTTCTGCTTGAGGTTTACCTGATTGAGCCGGTTTCGCAGCATTTGGAGCTGCACCTTGAGGATTTGCTGGTTGAGCTTGATAAGGTTTTGCTGTTACTTGTTGCCCTTCTTTGACTTTGGCAACGCCATCAACAATGACTTTATCGCCAGCTTTTAAGCCGTTAGTCACAATCCAGTTTTGTCCTTGAACACCTGAGGTTTCAATTGGACGACTCTCAACAGCCCCTTTGGCATTAACAAGCATTGCTACAGCTTGACCTGTAGGTAAACGTGTAACCGCAGCTTGAGGAATCAGATAAGCATTTGGAACAACACCCTGAACAATTTGTGCAGTGGTATACATACCCGGAAGCAATAAATGATTCGGGTTAGAGAATACGGCACGTAAAGTAATTGTTCCTGTATCTTGGTTTACAGAAGCGTCAGAGAAAGCAAGTTGGCCTTCGATCGGGTAGGTAGAACCATCTTCAAGCTTTAATTTTACTTTCGTATTGTTACTGTTGTTCAAACTGCCTTTACTTAATTGTTGACGTAAACGTAACAACTCAGCGCTAGACTGATTAATATCAACATAAATTGGATCTAACTGTTGAATCGTCACTAACGCATTAGTCTGATTTGCAGTAACTAAAGCACCAGCCGTTACTGATGAACGTCCAGATTGTCCAGAAATAGGAGAGCGAATTGTAGAATAACCAAGATCTACATTTGCATTTGTTACTTGAGCCTTAGCTGCTGCAACTTGTGCTTCTGCAACATTAACTTGACCAAGTAAGTCATCATATTCCTGTTTAGACACAGCATTACTAGAAACAAGTTGTTTATAACGATTTAACTTGGTACGTAGTGAAGCTAGATTTGCCTGTTGTTGTAGGAGTGATGCTTTTGCATTTTCTAACGTTGCACGGTTCGTTCTAGAGTCGAGCTCATAGAGTGCCTGACCTTCACGAACATAACTTCCTTCAGCAAATAAGCGCTTTAAAATCACGCCACTTGTTTGAGGACGAACTTCAGAAATTTGATATGCTGAAGTACGGCCTGAAAGCTCAACGCTTTGTTCAACACTTTGTGGTTGAGCAACAATAACACCTACTTCTGCAGGCGGCATTTTCTGAGCAGCAGCAGCTTGCTGTTTCTCATCGGAGCCTTTGCTACAACCAACAAGTGCGATACTTGTTGCTAATGCGCAAGCAGTAAGGGCTGGTGCCCAAAGCTTAGCCGACATCATTGTTCCACCTCGTTTAGATAAAATCTAAAAATATATTTGTTTTCTACTTAACCTACTTTGTGTTTGTAATAACCAGAGCCAAAGCAGTGCAATCCAAATAAAACCAATGCCCCAACCAGCGAGTACGTCTGTTGGGAAATGAACTCCTGCATATATTCTTGAAAGCCCCATACACACAAACCAAAGACAGGAGATCAAAACAATATAAGGAGAGTTAATGTTGTGCTTACGGCATAACATAATCATTGCCAGACAAGCTAGTGTTGATGCATAAACACTATGTGCACTTGGGAACGATGCACCATAACTTTCAACAATATGATATGCCTCAGGAGGTCTAGGCCGGTTAACACACCATTTGAGCAGCCAACCAATGGTGATACTGCCAAAAACTCCCAAGCTAATGAAAATAACAGTAATATATTTTTTATACCATGCTAAATATACACATATTAGAAAGGATAAAAAACATACAAAAGGCATGCCGCCTATGCGTGCAAGAAAGGTGGTTATAGTATTAAGATAATCTAAACGATGGTGACTCAATGTTTGAACGGTGAGCAAGTCCAAAGATTGAAGACTTGGCACAAATAGACCAAGAATACCTAATCCTAAAAAAACGCAACCAATACAAAGCAATAGATAGGGCATATACACACCTTTGCTTATTCATGTAGTTTTGTACTACTGAACGCCGTTGAAAGTGTACTTGCCAGTACACTTTTTTTCAAGCCTGATAGATCATCGTAAATTCATTTTGAAATTTTTTTAACATTTGGAAAAACAATCACAACAAAATTGACGGATATCACATTTTGTGTACAAAGCAAAACAGTTAGTGTTCTGCTTTTTTTCCACTATTGGCTTGGGCATTTTCTTCTAATTCTAAAGGCTGTTTTGGAGGCCAGAAGAAGTCGCTCGGACGTGTAAGAAAATGGGTCATGACCAGTTTAGCCAAAGGTTTCCATTGTTCAAAGCGAACTCGGCGTGCGCGTAGAGCCACAATAATCGTTAAAGTGAAACTCACAAATAAGTTCGTGAGACCGATACACAGTACGCCTAAAAACGAAACAATAATCAAGCCAATATCTGGACTACCGTTTATAGTCATTAAACCTTGAATAAAGTTTGCTGATGCAAAGGCAATATGTCGAATATCTAGAGGTAAACCTAAAATAAAACCTATTGTTCCCATACTTCCTAGCATGACACCAAATAGAAAGTTACCCGCAAGTGCACCTAAATTACGTTCAATATATTCTGCAAAACGATTAAGACGTTCTTGTCCAAATAAATTGCGTAGTCGGCGATGAGCTTTTAAACGCGGCCCTACTTTTCGGTAAACTGCCATGTTATCGAAGTATCCAGCAATCAGGCCTGATAAAAACAAGCAGACTCCCGCAATTGCTGCGTGAGGAACAGCTAATGACGTAAAAGGATTTAAACTATGTAATAAATAGGTTGCTTTGGTATGGGTTAATAAGGGCTCATCAAGATAGAACTGCCAAGCAAAGGTAATGAGGGCAGCGGTAGGAATCGCAATCGAGATATTCCCCAAAATAGCAATAAACTGAGTTCGAATAATATTGATAATAAGCGCTGCTAATTCTGCAATTTGTGCAGTTTTAGAACCTTTACGTTGCTGTACAGTCGCAGCGAGTGCAGCAGCAGTCATTGCTGGCTGTTTTGTTGCAACGGTAAAGTGCAATACGTGAATCAGAATAAAGCCAAGTGAATAGTTCATACTGAACGTAAAGGCTTGCATGAGTGGCGCCATCGTCATTCGTGCAGCAAGAATCTTTAATGTTGCCATACAGGCAATAATGACACCTGCACCGGCAGCGGCTTTGTACATTCCCCAAAAGCCTTTAGTGTCTGTACTTACATAGTGCTCACCGGTACGGCTCGCATTTTCTGTGACTTGAAAGGCAATAAGCTCACTAGTCGTGCTAAGTAAAGAACGGACGCTTTTTTCACTATAATGAGCTTTAGTTAAGTCCGAAATTAAGTTTCCTAAAGAAACGTAACGTCCTTCGCTGTTATCAACAACCAAATAGAGCAATAATTCAATTCGGTCTAAACATTGTTCAAGTAAAGACAATAGATATGTCAAACTTAAACTCACACCAATTCTTTTTGTGGCTCGACGTATCTTTAAAACGACATCCCGACATTGTTCCAACATTACAAATGCTTGAGATGCATCTGGAGGTACAGTTACCACAGTGTCATCTTGAGAAATATCTTGTTTTTTATATTTTTCGATAAACTCAATAATTTCACGGTTCTGTACTAAAAACGGCGACTCATATTCAGTTAGCTCAGGCTGAGCATTAATAAATTCAGGATAAAGCCCAATACCACTAATACGATAAGATAGAACCGTAATAGCCTTGATCATTTCTCGCTGAATGGCATGTTTTTCTTCAACATTACTATTACTTTGCCCAATTAGACCGAATAAGGTTGCCCAATCCTTGTCATCAACATTGTTTAACCAGACTGAATCACTTTCTAAATAGAAAATTTTTCCAATCAAAATTTTGAGTTGGCTTGCATCTTCAATAAGCGGTAGAAAATGGCCGCCAAGTCTTTGCCCAAGCTGGTTCCAGAAACCATCTAAAGACAAAATACCGCTATCGGCATATAAGCTTACTTGCTTATATTGATTAATTAAACGTAATAAAAAGGTTTGTAAAAGAGCAGGAGCGGTAGGAGTAAGTAATAAGCTGTCAATAAATGCTTGTATTTTTTGCTCTATCTCATCCGTATCGTGAGGATCGGATGGCCGTAAGGCATTGACTAAGTCAATGAGGATATTTTCGTCGATAACAGCTTGAGGGTTTTCAAGCTGTTTCTGGATTTTTAAAAAATGATCTGAAAAATTTATATGCATAGGCAAAATAATATCTACTGTATTCGATGTAATGCAAGCCGAGTGAGGTTAATCAATGCTTGGCGATAAGGTGTATCAGGCAAGATTGATAAGGCTTGCAGTGCTGCTTCTGTTTCTTCTTGGGCACGGCGCTGGCAATAATCTAAAGCACCAGACTTTTGCACAATTTCAATTACTCTGGTTAATTGGTCAACCCCACCTGTCGCAATACTACGACGAATAATAGCGTGCTCTTCACCAGTTGAATGTGCTAATGCTGAAATTAACGGTAAAGTCGGTTTACCTTCCATTAAATCATCACCAATATTTTTACCTAATGTTTCAGCATCTGAAGTGTAGTCTAAAATATCATCAATAATTTGGAATGCATTTCCAAAATGACCTGCAAATAATCTTAAAGGTTCACGGTAAGCTTCTTGCCCAGCCAAAATGGCAGCACCTTCAGTTGCAAGTTCAAATAAACGAGAAGTTTTCCCGTGAATAATTTTTAAATATGTTTCTTCGGTTGTATCCGGTTGATGCTGAGATTGAAGCTGTAATACTTCACCTTCAGCGATTTCACATGTACCTGTTGAGAAATCTTTTAATAAGGTCATGTTGTTTAAATCAACCAATAGGTCAAAAGCGCGAGCAATAAGGAAGTCACCCACTAACACGGCAGTTTGGTTGTTCCAAGTTGCGTTGGCAGTAGGACGACCACGGCGAAGCCCCGATTCATCGACCACATCATCATGCACTAAAGTTGCGGTATGAAGCATTTCAATAATGGCAGCCAGACGCTGTGCATTTTGCATGTTGTCCAGACCACAAGCTCGTGCTGCAAGTAAGCACATGATTGGGCGCATACGTTTGCCGCCAGCTTCAACGACATGTTTACTCACTGACATGACCAAGCCGACTTTTGAGCTAATTCCTTCATTAATCAAGTGATCCATCGCAGCAAAGTCTGTAGCAACAGGAGCGAGAATGTCTTGCTTAAAATCGATGACCATATGAAGAAAAACCCCGTATTGGTGATAAGTGGCGTTAGTGTATCAATTAAAAGTGCATTAAACAGGGAAACAAGCAATTGATATGAATCATTTGTATGTTCATGAAGAGTTCTTTGTTCTTTATTTCGGCAAAACGGTGTGTTTCCGACAAAACAATAAATTTTAATAACGTCAACATGAATACAGCTTGTTCTTGTTGCAAGTTGTGTTTGGAACTGTATTTTAAATTTCATTCAGAATCAATGAAAAGTACTAAATTCGAATTTAAGCTGTTTTTATTATGTAAGAATAGCGGTCTCTATTGCCCAGATAAAGATAAAGCACTTGTCGTTTGATCAAATTTCACTTAAAATCTATCGCCTTGTATAACCCCAGTGGCGTTCGTTTTAAGATCGATATATCCCTTTATCGGCACGACGACACGGGCTGATTGGAGTACGTTATGTACGCAGTAATCCAAAGCGGTGGTAAACAGCACCGTGTAGTTGAGGGTGAAACCCTTAAAGTTGAATTATTGAAGGCTGAATCTGGCGCAACTATTACATTTGATGATGTATTAATGGTTGTAAACGGTGACAACATTCAAATCGGTGCTCCAGTTGTAGCTGGCGCTAAAGTAACTGCAGAAGTGATTGGTCATGGTCGTCACGACAAAATCCGCATTATCAAAATGCGTCGTCGTAAACACTACCGTAAGCAACAAGGTCACCGTCAATGGTTCACTGAGTTGAAAATTACTGGTATTTCAGGCTAATCACGAGGAGTAAGAGACATGGCAACTAAAAAAGCCGGTGGATCGACGAAGAACGGTCGTGATTCAAACCCAAAAATGTTAGGTGTTAAAGTTTACGGTGGTCAAACTGTAACTGCTGGTAACATCATCGTTCGTCAACGTGGTACAGAATTCCACGCTGGTGCAAATGTTGGTATGGGCCGTGACCATACTTTATTTGCTACTGCTGACGGCGTAGTAAAATTCGAAGTGAAAGGTCAATTTGGCCGTCGCTACGTAAAAGTTGAAACTGTTTAAGTTTTAGCTTAAGAAAAAGCCCACATTTTGTGGGCTTTTTTTATGGAATTTCATTAATTTTATCTTCATCATGATGAATGAAATTCTACAAACTATATGAACAACATAACAAAATATCTTATTTTCTCAATGATTAGCACAGAGTTTGTCGGTTAATATGAGTCTTGAATGAAGAGCTTGTTTGGCTGAGTTAAATTAAAAGCGAACAAGTTATCTTACAGCAACTAAAAAGGTGATGACATGAATATGCTTCGTAAAACCATGTGTGCTATTACACTCAGCGCCTCAGTGCTTGCTCCTGTAATGAGTACTACAGCGTTTGCTGCACCAGTAGCAGCACCGGAGCAACAGGCAATTGGGAACCTGGTAAATCAGTTATCAGGATTACAGCGTTTAACTGCTGATTTTGAACAAACAACCAAAGCAAATACAAAAGCTGTAGCACAGAAAAAAGGTTTAGGTGCTCAGCATATGAACCAGACATTTAAAGGTTCAATGAAAGTTGAACGTCCGGGGAAATTTTATTGGGAAACTGTGAGCCCGTCTAAACAAACTATTGTGACAAGTGGTAAAACAGTATGGATTTATGACCCCGATTTACAGCAAGCTGTACGTCAAAGCTTAGATTCGCAAGTAGCCGATACTCCAGCTTTATTGCTCTCTGGTAATACTAGTCAAATCATGAAGTCTTACCGAGTGACTCAGCCAGATAAATCTAAATTATATTTCACTTTATTCCCGAAAAAAGAAGATGGAGCTTTCCAAAGCTTAACTATTAGTTTTGGTGCCAACAAAGCACCTACGTTAATGGTATTACAAGATTCTTTAGGTCAAACCACTTACGTGAAATTTAATAATGTAAAAGTGAATGCCTCAATTCCAGCTTCAACTTTTAATTTTACACCACCAAAAGGCACAGATATTATTGATCAATAATTATTGTGCTTCGTTAAGAAAGCCACCTAAAAGGGTGGCTTTCTTTTTATATATCAATCCTAGATACATTTTTTAACCCCGTCTTATTCCTACGCTTTGTATAGTGATAAAACAGATTACACGGGGATTAACATGCGACTTTACGATAAGAAAATTATTTTCATTCTTCCTATGGTGGCTGCCATGGCGGCAGTAAGTGGTTGTCAGCCAAAATCTGCAGCTAAAGATGAGCAACCTGCATCTAGTGCTTCAGTAAAAGAACAAAAACAAGCAGAAGTTCCAGTGATTCAGGCAAAAGTAATTCCAGTCAAATTACCAAAATCTAAAGTTTGTCTTGAAGATGGCTGTACTGAATATGATTTTCAGACAGTACAAACCAACCAAAAATGGATTAATGATTATTTTACGAACCGTATAAAAAAAGCAGACCCGAATGCTTTTGCAAACTTGGCTGATAAACCTGTCGAGGTACCAGAAGGGGAGCCGAGCTCAAGTCAAAGTGCAATTTATGTCCGTTATTTGGGACAAAATTATAATCTTGCAACCTTTGCCTTACAGACATACTCATACTCTGCGGGTGCAGCACATGGCATGTCTCATCAAGAATTTGTAAATTTTGATTTATTAAATAAAAAACACATTACTGTTGCGGAACTCCTTAAGCCAGATGTTGAAAAGCAACTCGTTGATGCACTTTTTGATGCGAATACGAACTGGCTTCAAGACCACAATATTAGCCGTGAAAAACTGCAACTAAGTGATAATTACTATTATGGTGCCAATGGGATTGTTTTTGTCTATCCTGTCTATGAGTTAGCTTCTTATGCAGAAGGAATGACTGAATTAACACTGCCATATTCTGAGGCAGCTAAGTTCATTAAACCTGAGTATTTCCCGAGTGTGCCAAACTACAACATGTAAAATATGAGGTCTCTTCTTAGAATTGTGTGAAAGCTATTCGATATGAAGATGATCACTATATTTTTTAGTGTTAAGGGCTTACACTATAGCCAGTTTTTTACCCATATTATGATTAATTATGATCGACCCTAAGTTACTCAGAAATAATATTGAAGTCGTTAATGCAGCTTTGGCAAAACGTGGTGTTCAGTTAGACGTTCAAGAATGGGCGTCTTTAGAGACTCGCCGTAAAGACTTGCAATCAAAAACTGAAAAGTTACAGGCAGAGCGAAATGCCGGTGCTAAACAAGTGGGTCAGATTAAAAAATCCGGTGGCGATGCTTCTGAAATCATGGCACGCATGCAGGCGATTGGTGATGAGATTAAAGCAGCTGAAGTTGCTTTATCAGAACTACAAAATGAGATTGAGCAAAAAGCACTTAGCATTCCAAACTTACCGGATGAATCTGTGCCAGCTGGTAAGGATGAGAGTGATAACGTTGAAATCTCAAAATGGGGTACACCTCGTCAGTTCGATTTTGAAATCAAAGATCATACTGATTTAGGCGAGTGGATGGGTGGACTAGAGTTTGAAACTGCGACCAAACTCACTGGTTCACGTTTCAGCGTATTGAAGGGGCCTTTAGCGCGTCTACAACGTGCTTTAACTCAGTTTATGCTTGATACCCATACTCTAAAGAATGGTTACACAGAAGCTTATGTACCGTATTTGGTTAATGCTGACTCACTTCGTGGGACAGGACAATTACCAAAATTTGAAGAAGATTTATTTAAACTTCAAGGCGAAAAAGAATACTACCTTATTCCTACAGCTGAAGTTCCTGTCACAAACTTTGTTCGTGATGAAATCATTGACGCAGACCGTTTACCATTAAAATATGCAGCGCATACACCATGTTTCCGTAGTGAAGCTGGTTCTTATGGCCGTGATACACGTGGTTTAATCCGTCAGCACCAATTTGATAAAGTTGAAATGGTGCAAATCGTTAAACCAGAAACGTCTATGCAGGCCCTTGAAGAACTTACTGCACATGCTGAGGGCATTTTGCAGGCACTTGGTTTGCCATACCGCAAAATTTTGCTCTGTGGTGGTGATATGGGCTTTGGTGCGATGAAAACTTACGATCTAGAAGTATGGGTTCCAAGCCAAAATACATATCGTGAGATTTCAAGCTGCTCTAATATGGGTGATTTCCAAGCGCGTCGTATGAAAGCACGCTTCCGTATGGATCAGAAGAAGACTGAATTAGTGCATACGCTAAATGGTTCAGGTCTTGCAGTAGGACGTACTTTGCTTGCAGTAATGGAAAATTACCAACGTGAAGACGGCTCAATCGAGATTCCAGAAGTATTACGCCCATATATGGGTGGTGCAACTTTTATTGACTAAACTTTGCATCTAAATTGTGCACGTTTTTTGCTTAAACATAATCAGATGATTGATGTAGAGGTTTAAGGTGGATATTTTTCCAATCTCTTTGAAGTTGCAGCAGCAACGTTGTCTGATTGTGGGCGGAGGGCATATTGCTTTACGCAAGGCAACCTTATTAGCTAAGGCGGGGGCAATAATAGATATTGTTGCTCCTGAAATTGAAGAGCAGCTTTTGCAATTAGTAACAGCAACAAGCGGTCAGCATTTTGTTGAAGTTTTCTCTGAAAAGTTTTTAAGTCCACCATATCGACTCGTTATTGCCGCGACCAATGATCCGCAAGTCAATAAAACAGTCTTCGAACAATGCGAAGTACGTAATTTACTCGTAAACAGTGTTGACGATATTCCACATTGCCGCTTTATGGTTCCTGCGATTATTGACCGTTCACCTTTAGTGATTTCGGTTGCTTCAAATGGGACGTCTCCTGTTTTATCTCGTCAAATCCGTACACAGTTAGAGACATCCATTCCGCATGGAATGGGGAAGTTAGCGGAATTTTCTGGAAAATGGCGAAATCAGGTTAAAGAAAAAATTTCTAATCCTGATGAACGCCGTATTTTTTGGGAAAACTTGTATGCAAGTCCCTTAAAAGAGCAGGTTTTTAACGATAATCGTGATGTTGCAGATAGCATGCTTGAACAAGCATTGCTGGAGTGGAAAGCACCTAAAGGTGAAGTTTATTTGGTGGGTGCAGGTCCAGGTGATCCTGAACTGCTTACCTTAAAAGCTTTGCGTTTAATGCAACAAGCTGATGTAGTTATTTATGATCGTTTGGTATCTCAACCCATTTTAGAATTATGCCGTCGAGACTCGACAAAAATATATGTTGGTAAAGCTCGCTCAAATCATTCTGTTCCTCAAGACGGGATCAATGCTTTACTCGTTGAATATGCTCAACAAGGAAAGCGTGTTTGTCGTTTAAAAGGCGGTGATCCGTTTATTTTTGGGCGTGGTGGCGAAGAGATCCAAGAATTGTTCCAAGCTGGTGTACCATTTCAGGTGGTTCCGGGCATTACGGCAGCGTCAGGCTGTTCAGCTTATGCTGGTATTCCGCTCACTCATCGTGACTATGCTCAGAGTGTACGTTTTCTAACTGGTCATTTAAAAGAAGGTTCTCCTGAGCTTCCTTGGAATGAGCTGGTATATGAGAACCAGACTTTAGTTCTTTATATGGGTTTGGTGGGCTTGGAACGTATTTGTGAGCAACTGATTGCACACGGACAGCGTCCAGATATGCCAGTCGCATTAATTTCAAAGGGTACAACCCCTGAACAAAAGGTTGTGGTGGGGTCACTTGCTGATATTGCATCTAAAGTGACAGAACATCAAATTCATGCGCCGACTCTCACAATTATTGGTGAGGTCGTACGTTTGCGCGAACAGTTACAGTGGAATTAGTAGGCCAATTACTATCTACAAAAGAGATGTAATTATTGCCTAAGCTAACCAACAAGTAATTTAAGTGAGTAATTAAGTGATTCATGTTGTTCTATACGAGCCTGAAATCCCTGCAAACACAGGGAATATTATTCGACTATGCGCGAATACAGGGGCTCAATTGCATTTGGTTAAGCCTTTAGGTTTTGAGCTTGATGATAAAAAGCTTAAACGTGCGGGGCTTGATTATCATGAATGGGCAAGAATGCAGATTTGGGACAATATTGAAGCATGCCTCGCAGACTTAAAGTCAAAAGGTGTTGAGCATGTCTTTCCTCTAACGACGAAGGGTTCTGCAACTCCGCATACAGTTGATTTAAACCGACCTGTGGCTTTACTGATGGGGCCAGAAACACGCGGCTTGCCTGAGCATGTTCGCTTGATGTTCCCTCAAGAGCAGTGGATTCGGTTACCCATGGCTGAAAACTCTAGAAGTTTGAATTTGTCTAATGCAACTGCAGTGATTGTTTACGAAGCATGGCGTCAGCAAGGTTTTAAAAATTTAGGTTAGTTTCCTAAATACAAAAAATGAGGCCCTAGGTGGCCTTATTTTTTGATCTAATTTTAATTTAAGCTTGTTCTAGTATTTTTTCGTCATACATAATTTGTGCTGCTAAAACTTGCTCAATGTTTGTTTCAGCCCATTCTTTTAATTGGAATGCCATTGATGCGACATTCTGACCCAATGGTGTAAGTGAGTAGTCTACACGAATGGGTGAAGTGTCTTGAATTTTACGTTCGATAAAACCATCTCTTTCTAGCATTTTTAATTTTTGTGACAAGACTTTAGGAGAAATGCCCTGAATATTCTTTTTGAGTAAATTGAAATGCTGAGTTTCTTCCTCAAGAATATTTAAGATGAGTAAAACCCACTTATCTGCAATTTTTTCAAAAAATAAACGAGCAGGGCAATGTTGTTGAAAAATATTGTATTTTAGACATTCATTCATACCATTTACCTACTTATTTCTAAAAAAATATACTAGTTACCAATTGGTAACTAATTGACACCTAGTTTCTAAAATATATCATAAAACAGAATTTAATAAAACACAGGTTTCTCCCATGTCTAATTCTAATATTGCGGTTGTATATTTCTCTGGTTATGGCCACACGAAAGTAGTTGCTGAAACTTTTGCTAATGAAATTAATGCTCAACTTATCCAGATTGATCAGGAAGGTAATATTACTGAGCAAGATTGGGAAACATTAAACAATGCAAAAGGTATTGTTTTCGGTGCTCCGACTTACATGGGTACAGCTCCATGGCAGTTTAAAAAATTTGCTGATGCAACTTCAAAAGTTTGGTTTACACGTGGTTGGGAAGATAAAGTATTTGCAGGCTTTACCAACAGTGCAAGTCTAAATGGTGATAAGCAAGTTACGCTTATCCAATTACAAACTTTAGCATCACAACACGGTGGTATTTGGGTGAGCTTGGGTCTGTTACCAGCAAATACTAAAAATGCAAAACGTGAAGATGTTAATAACCTAGGTGGTTCAGTAGGTTTACTTGTTCAGTCGCCATCAGACGCAAGTGTAGATGAGATTCCAACAGGGGATTTGGAAACAGCAAAACTTTATGCAAAACGCGTACAAGGTATTGTAAATAAAATATTTGGATAATAAGTCCATAAAAAAGGCGCTTTAAGCGCCTTTTTTATTATTCATGCTCGTTGTGTTGAGGAGCATTGTATTTAAAGCCTTTGGTTTTGTAAGCAAGATAACCTACACCAACCACTGCCCAAGCCAAGCCGATTTGTAAAGCAAGCTTGTCGATCTCCAACCACATTAGGAACACGCTGGCAAAGCCAAGCGTTGGTACGATAATGTAATTAATAATATCTTTAATAGATTTGTTTTTACCATCTCTAAGCGCATAACGCGAAATTACTGAGAAATTCACAAAACTAAAAGCAGTTAAGGCCCCGAAACTAATTAAGTTAACAATATGTTCAAGGTCTAAAAAGCCAGCAGACAATGCAACTACACCAACGATAAGAATGTTGTAAGTTGGTGTATGTAGTCTTGGGCTAATATGACCAAATAACTTTTTATTGATAACCCCATCACGACCCATTACATACATTAAGCGAGATACGCCAGCGTGTGCTGAAATACCCGATGCCATAACTGCAACTACAGCAAAATATAAAACTAACGTTTTAAAGGCAATACTGCCAATTGCTGCAACCATCACAGGTTGTGATTCATCTAAAGGCTTAAAATAAGTATTTGGGTTACTTGGAAAATATAACTGGATAAAGTAAGTACTTATAATAAAGATGACACCAGCAAGTAATGCTGTTGAGAAAATCGCTTTTGGAAGCGTTCTTTCAGCATCCTTTGTTTCTTCGGCAAGTGAAGATAAAGCATCAAAACCTGTAAAAGAAAAACACAGTACTGTTGCACCACCAATCAAAGCACTAATAGAAGTCATATCATTCCAAAAAGGAGTGAGTGACCATAGTTCAGCTTTATCTGGATTCAGCGTGCCATCAGCATATACCCCTTGAGTAAGCAAGGTATATACTTGATAAACAAAGTAAAAGATAACACCAAGTTGAATAACTACAATTGTACTGTTAAAACGAGCAACGAAACGTGCGCCAAATAAGTTAATCACAGTCATTAATGCAGTTAAGCCAATAACCCATAACCAATTATTTACTTCCGGAAACAATGCTCTTAAATAAATATCGGCCAAAATGATATTGACGAGTGGTGAAAGTAAATAGTCTAGCCAAGATGACCAACCCACCATAAAACCAACATTAGGGTGAATTGACTTTTGGGCGTAGGTATATGCCGATCCTGAAGAAGGATAGCGTTTGATCATGTGTCCATAACTGATCGACGTCAATAAAATTGCAACTAACGCAAAAATATAAGAAGTAGGTACATGACCACCACTTCGTTCTGATACTAAACCAAAAGTATCAAATAAAGTTAATGGCTGAATATAAGCTAAACCAATAATAATGATGTGCCATAGCACAAGATTCTTTTGAAGTTTAGCTGTTGGTTTAGTCCCAGATAAGTTTGTCAACGGCGTTATCCTCATAATCGTTGATCAAGGATCAGCTTGGTGTTAAGGATCGTTTGAGACGAACGATCCCCCCTACATAAAAGATAAAGTGCGCCAATCTATCCTAAATTGATGCAAATTGTCAGTACTTTCGTGGATTTTTTAGCAAATTTTTTGCCATATTTCCAAAGAAAATGATGAATAAAAATTCATAGATATAAAAAAGGTCTGATTTATCATAAAAATCAGACCCTTAGATTTTTCTTTAGATAGCTAAAACTTAAATTACCAAGCTTTTTGTAAGATCTCGCGTATATCTTTTAAGCTTGCTTCTTTAGGGTTGTAAATAATAGAGCCATCATTTAGTGCTTTTTCTGCAACTTCATCAAGTTGTGCTTCAGTAACCTTATCAGTTTCGCGCAAGGTACGTGGTAACTTGGTTAAGCTAAATAAGCGATCACGCATTGCTAAAATAGTTGTAATTGCTCTATCTGCACGTTGGGTTGCTGGAGTTTGCGCATAGATATCTGCACCAGCTAGAGGTAATAGTAATTCACCAATTTTCTGACCATTGACTTGTTTGTTGTATTCAAGCACATAAGGTAAGAATAGGTTCATACATAAACCGTGGGGCAGGTGAGCAACTGCACCTAATGCATGTCCTAATGAGTGCACAAGGCCTACCATCGAGTTAGAAAATGCAATACCTGCCATTGTAGAAGCTTGTGCGAGTTCTAAACGGCCTTGTGAGTCATTTGGATTTTCTAAAACATTAAATAAATTTTCACTAATCTTTTTGATACCCGCACTTGCATAGGCATCACTGAGTGGATTAGCAGCCATACAAGTATACGCTTCCACACAGTGTGTTAACGCATCCATACCAGTCATTGCCGTCAAGTGAGGTGGCAAAGTTAATGTCATACGTGGATCTAAGATTGCAGCATGTGGCATTAAATAATATGAGGCAAATGCCAATTTCACATTCTTTTGTGTGTCAGAAACCACAGCAACCATAGTCACTTCTGAACCTGTACCTGATGTGGTTGGAATCACAAAAAATGGCTTTAATGGTTTTGGTAAGTTATGTGCACCAGAATATTGAAGAAGGTCATTTCCACCTTCAGAGACTAAAATATTGGTTGCTTTAGAGGTATCAATAACAGAGCCACCACCAACAGCAATAATCGCGTCACACTTATTTGTACGATAAGCTTCTGCTGCAAGACGAACCACTTCAAGACTTGAGTCTGGTGGAACATCATCAAAAACATGGCCAATGACAGCATCAGTCGTGCTAAATGCAGCTTCAATAGGGTTGAGTAAGCCATTCGCGCGAACGCCTTTATCGGTAATGATAAGCGGACGCTTTGCCCCTAAAGTCGCGAGTTCAAACGGAATATGTTCTAAAGCAGCATTACCGGCAATGACTTTTACAGGACAAAAGAATTCGTAATATGGTTTAGCCATGCTATGCGCTCCGCTTGAAGTAAGACTTAGCTACTTTTAAATAAATATTTGCAGCTTCGTTGAATTTTTCTTTTAGGGTGAGTTCGGTTGGGTATTCTTTAACTGCGAGTGAAGCTACCAATTTCGGTAAAATGAGAGATTCCATTTTGTTTAGGCAGCGTACTAGACGAATTGCTGCGGATACATCACCATCGGCAATCATTCGATCGTTTGCAAATGCTTGAGCAGTGCTTTCCTGAAATGAGAAAACCAAAAATGCATGAGTTACATGCTTAAATGTAATGGTTAAATCAGGTTTTTTTTCCGCTCTTTTTAGCAGCTCTAATTGTTTGTTCTCTGTCACTCGGGCAAAAAATGCTGGTCCATTTGGGAAGACATTCATTGAAAGTACAAAGTGAACAGGAAATTTGGATACTTCCTCTTGTATTTCACTATCTACTTGACTCGCCATGACTAAGCCACGACCAACAACATCCATCATGAGCTTAACGTAGGCAAGTTGCAGAGTGGGCTTTACAGCTTTTGTCGAAATCACTTGCTATCCCTTCTTAAAATTATGCAAAAGCAAATTTAGAGTAATTACTCTAATCTATTTTTATTCCATCTCAAAATCATTTATTCAATTTTGACTTCAGGGTCATTAAAGTACCCAGAAGCCTTAATATACTCAATAAAGTCCTGACAAAGTTGCTCAAATGATGGATATGGAGTCACTAAATCTTGTATGCGAACCATTTCTAAACCTGCATAACCACATGGATTAATGGTTTGAAACCCATTTAATTCGCAGTCCAAGTTTAGGGCTAAACCGTGATAACTACGACCACGACGAATTTTGAAACCTAAGGAACCAATTTTTCTATCATTTACATATACGCCTGGAGCATCAGGTTTTGCATATGCTTCAATATTATATTTCTTTAAAACATCAATCATAAATTGTTCAGCAAAACTAACCAATGTACGCACATTCCACTTTAGCCGATTAAGATCAAACATAAAGTAAGCCACCAGTTGACCAGGTCCATGCCATGTCACTTGTCCACCACGATCAGTTTGAACTACAGGAATATTGGATGGAATTAGAATATGTTCTGGTTTTCCAGCTTGACCTTGAGTTAATACTTCGTGATGCTGGAGCAACCATAGCTCGTCGGGTGTGTTTTCATCACGTTGATTGGTCAGGTTCTTCATCAATTCGAATTTGCTTTGATAATCTTGTAAATCGTTCCACTGACGAATAATCAAAGTGGGTTTATCAAGGCTCATTAAACATTTTCCTGTGCGATGTACTAAACAGAAGGGCAGTCTCTCAACTTTGAGTTATGAGAGTATGCTCTTGATGAGTTTAAAGTATTTTGCTTAAACGGTTCTAAATATTTATCGTTATTTATAATAAGATTGATATAAATAAAAATGCCACGACATTAAAGTTGTCATGGCATCTTAAAATTAAAGTGCAGTTCTTATTTGCGGACAAGCAGCCAAGTCTGCATATAAAGCATGAACTTGTTCCAATTCATCAAAACGTAATTGTGCGGTTAATGAATGGTATTTGCCTGTACGAGATTCTTGTACTTTTAACGTTGATTGGTCAAAGTCAGGAAAATGTTTTACTAGAATATCAACTACAGCTATACGTAATTCTTCACCCGCATCGCCAATGAGTTTAATTGGATAGTCCATTGGAAATACCCAAAGGTCTTCACGGAGTTCGCGAGATGGAGTGCGGTCTAACATAAGTAACCTCATCATGTGAAACGCCTGCATCATCGCAGGCGTTTGTAGCTCTTTCTATTAAATGGGGACTAGTATCGAAATTTCAAGATTTCAGAACTTAGTCATTCTCTAAGAAAGAACGCAAGTGTTCAGAACGAGAAGGGTGACGTAATTTACGTAATGCTTTCGCCTCGATTTGACGAATACGTTCACGTGTTACATCAAACTGTTTACCAACTTCTTCTAAAGTATGATCGGTTGGCATATCAATACCAAAACGCATTTTCAATACTTTAGCTTCACGTTCAGTTAAGTTTTCTAGAACTTCACGAGTTGCTTCTTTTAAGCCTTCTGAAGTCGCAGCATCAATTGGAGAAGTGATGTTCTGGTCTTCAATAAAGTCCCCAAGATGCGAATCTTCATCATCACCGATTGGAGTTTCCATTGAAATTGGTTCTTTAGCAATTTTAAGAACCTTACGAACTTTGACTTCGTCCATTTCTAAACGTTCGCCCAACTCTTCTGGAGTAGGTTCACGGCCCATTTCCTGTAATAACTGACGAGAGACACGGTTAATCTTGTTAATCGTTTCAATCATATGTACAGGAATACGAATTGTACGTGCTTGGTCTGCAATAGAACGGGTAATTGCCTGACGAATCCACCAAGTTGCATAAGTCGAGAATTTATAACCACGACGGTATTCAAACTTGTCTACGGCTTTCATCAAACCAATGTTCCCTTCTTGAATCAAGTCAAGGAACTGTAAACCACGGTTGGTGTATTTTTTCGCAATCGAAATTACCAAACGAAGGTTAGCTTCTACCATTTCTTTTTTCGCACGACGTGCTTTAGCTTCACCAATCGCCATACGTTTAGAAATATCTTTAATTTCAGCAACGCTTAAATTAAGTTCTTTCTCAATATCTGCAATCTTTTGCTGGAATGCTAAGACATCTGGACGAACTTTTTCTAAATGAGCTTTGATTTCTGCAGGAGCTTTAGCAATTTGTTCATCTAACCAAGCTGGATTAGATTCTTGTTTAGGGAAAGATGTACGGAATTGAGTACGATCCATACGGCCACGACGCACTGCATAACGCATAATTTCACGTTCGTTGGCACGGATTTGCTCGTGAGTTCCGCGAATCATTTCTGAAATGATGTCAAATAAACGTGGAGTAAATTTAAACATCATGAATACAGTTGCTAAAGACTCAAGAGCTTCATTTGCTTCAGGGCTATTACGGCCATGTTTTTCAATCACAGCTTTAGTTTGAGCCCATGCAGCTTCTAACTCAGCAAAACGAACTTTTGCAACTTCAGGGTCTGGGCCTGAATCGCCTTCAGAGTCATCATCACCTTCAGACTCTTCTTCTTCATCGTCATCATCAAGCTTAACTTCTTTCGTTGACTTTGTAGATGATTCGTCTTCTTCCTCAAGCTCTTCAACTTCTTCTAAAACTTCAGGAATATCTTCATCAGTTTCAGGATCGAGGTAGCCAGATAAAATATCGGCAAGACGGCGTTCGCCAGTTAAAAAATCATTATATTCTTTTAATACAACTTCAACAGCATTTGGCCAGTAAGCGATTGAGTTCAGGACATCACGAATCCCTTCTTCAATACGTTTGGCAATGCTGATTTCACCTTCACGGGTTAATAGTTCTACTGTACCCATTTCACGCATGTACATACGTACAGGGTCTGTCGTACGTCCAGGCTCATTTTCAACAGATGCAAGTACGGCAGCAGCTTCTTCTTCAGCAACTTCATCAGTTGCGTCAGCTGACTCGCCGAACATGGTATCGTCAGATTCAGGTGCACGCTCGTGTACAGGAATACCAACGTCTTGAAGCATCTGGATGATGTCTTCAATCTGTTCGCTTTCAGTAATCGAGTCCGGCAGATGATCGTTAACCTCAGCGTAAGTTAAGTAACCTTGTTCTTTGCCTCGGCTAATCAGAGCCGCTACTTGAGAAGTAGGGGAATGCATATCGCTCATCTTTGCTTACTCTTTGTTGAATCTGTGGCAGTGAAAAACCGTGCATGATAGCACAATTTGCTTGAAATGTTTCGGCTTTGATCGGTGACCGTTAAATAAAAAATATCTTTGAATTCACGACTATTTTTTGAATATTGGGCTAAAATCATTTTTTTCAAGTTTAAATCATAGAAAAATTTGTAGAAATCTTCGATTATCAAAAGACTGTGCTGTTTTATAAATACACAATTTTTTGGGCGAAAAAAAGTACAAATGAGCAATTAAATGAAAAAAATATAAATAAAACTTGACAAGGAAAAGTAAGACAGATAAATAGCGGCTAGACCCATTCACATTTTTTCATTATGAGGTAGTTTTAGTGTCTTCTACAGATTTTGAACTAGATGATAACTACGGCGATGATGATGATGTCGGTTTTGATGAGTCATCAGGCAAAATCAGTGCAAAAGAATCGTTGGAAAAACGTAGATTAATTGATGATCTATTGGCACAGCGCCGTTTAGAGCGTGAGTTAAAAGATTTCGATTATGATTTAGACGATGATGATCTTGATGATGAAGACTAATCAAAACTAAATAGGGCATCGTCGGCTTAAGTGCTATGCTATCGTCAATTTCTTTTTAAAGTCAGGTAACACAATGAGTGCATTAGATTTAGACCAGTTAAGTGAATATCTAGATGGAGACCACAATGAGTATGGTTTAGACTTTGCTGCAACTCATGGTTTTTTGTGTGCAATTGCAGTAGGCCCTCAGTTTGACCGCTGGTTAGATGAATTATTCGAAGGTAACCAGAAAAAGGTTCCGGCAGAAATTATTCAGCAAATCAAGGTTTGGCTAGAGTCGATTCGTCAAGATTTAGCAAATGAAAATGGGATTGAATTTCCATTTGAAGTTGAAGAAGCTGATGTTGAATCAAGCCTAGGCGATTGGAGTGTAGGGTTTGTTGATGCAATGTTCTTAAATGAAGAAGCATGGTTTGCTCCTGAGTATGAAGAACAATTGGTTGATTTGACTTTACCGATCATGGTTTTTAGTGGAATTGATGAAGAAGATCCACAAATGGAGTCTTTCCGTCGCAATGGACAGTTAATGGATGAACTGGCAGAAGAAATTCCAGATAATTTGAATGAATTATATTTGATGTACCATACTCCAAATTAATTTATTAGAAGAAATAATAAATAACGTCCTTTCTAGGGCGTTTTTTATTATTAGCACTTATTTAGTAGAAACAAAAAAAGGCATTTAGAAAACTAAATGCCTTTTGAAGTTACTTTTTAATTTTATAGGCGTTTACGCTTAGCAGCAGCAATTTGTGACTGGCGCATACGGAAACCAGCTTTTTGTTTCTCTGTCGTTTTATCGATGCAATATACGCAAGAAACACCATGTTCATAGCTTGGTAGCGCTGATTCTTCAGGAGTTAAAGGCCAGCCACAAGCATGACATTTAATGTTTGCGCCTTCTTCGACTCCATGAGTTACCGCAGTACGTCCGTCAAATACGAAACATTCACCTTCCCAAAGACTTTCATCAGCTGGTGTTTCTTCTAAATATTTGAGAATACCGCCTTTTAGGTGATAAACCTCTTTAAATCCTTCTTGAAGAAGTAAAGAAGTTGATTTTTCACAACGAATACCACCAGTACAGAACATCGCAATTTTTTTGTCTTTATGTTGTTCTAATTCTTTTTTTACGTACTCAGGAAATTCGCGGAATGTTTCTGTTTTAGGGTCAATTGCACCTTTGAAAGTGCCGGCTTTGTATTCATAGTCATTACGTGTGTCGATTAAGATGACATCATCGCGTGCAATAAGCTCATTCCATTCTTTAGGATCAAGATAGTGACCAACTAAATCACGAGGTTTTACTTCTACACCTAAAGTCACAATTTCTTTTTTAAGCTTAATTTTCATTTTACGGAAAGGTTTGTCAGAGCTATGGGATTCTTTGTATTCCATAGCATTGAAGCCTTCATTTAATAAAAATTGATGAATAGTATCAATTGCCTCACGGTCTCCTGCAACCGTACCATTAATTCCTTCACCTGCTACAATCAGAGTTCCGCAAAGGTTAATTGTTTTCACTAAGTCTAAAAGACGTAGTTGAAGATCGGCCGGATCTTGAACTTCTTTAAATTGATATAGTGCTGCAACAACCCAACCTGCGGTCGCTTGCTGTTCTACAGGTGCAAGCTGTTCTACAGTAGCGTTCATGGAATACTCCAAATGTATTAAGATAGAAATTTAAGGCGCGTATTTTAGCGCGAAAATTTGTAATAAGCGAGAAAACCATAAAAAGTATATGGTTTATTTAAGGAGTTTGTTTTGAGTAATGATCATCGAACGCTCTCTCTCACCCCATGTGCAGGGCGTTGTTCAACAGTTTTTGGTGATCAAGTATGTCGTGGTTGTCGCCGTTTTAACCATGAAGTAATTCAATGGAATACTTATACAGTAGAGCAGCGTTTAGCTGTCTGGAAGCGCTTAGATGATCAATTAGACCAAATTTTGGTGCCTATGTTGCCACAGGCAAATATCCAGCATGTGGAAGGGTTTATATTAAGTAAGCGTGTTCGGTTAATGGAAGGGGCGAGTAAAGGCCGTAAACTCTATCATGCCTTAAAAATATGTGAAAAAAATAAGCATCTTGCATCTGAAAGTGGTTTGGGTATTTCAGAAGCACAAGTTAAAGACATATGGACTGAATTTGAAAGACGTGTCTTGGCTTTGGCTAAAGCAAGTTATGAGCTGGCTTGGTTAAGAGCTGATGGTATTAGTCATCACTTGTTAAATATATTTGAAGAAGAATAACTTTTAAAAAACTTATTTATAAAAAAAGCTGCCATTAGGCAGCTTTTTTACATTAATGTTCTTTCGAATATTAACGCTTGATGTCACGTTGCACTTCACCAGTGTAAAGCTGACGTGGACGACCAATTTTGTAAGGGCCGCTGTGCATTTCTAACCAGTGGCTGATCCAGCCAACTGTACGTGCAAGAGCGAAGATAACAGTAAACATTTCTGTTGGGATGCCAATCGCTTTAAGGATGATACCAGAGTAGAAGTCTACGTTAGGGTAAAGTTTACGTTCAACAAAGTACGGGTCGTTCAATGCAATACGTTCAAGTTCCATAGCAAGCGCTAATTGAGGATCGTTGATACCTAATGCTTCAAGAACTTCGTCACAAGTTTGCTTCATCACTTTAGCACGTGGGTCGAAGTTTTTGTAAACGCGGTGACCGAAGCCCATAAGTTTAACTTCTTTGCGTTTAACTTTTTCCATGAACTCAGCAACATTTTCAACGCTACCGATTTCATCAAGCATTTTAAGAACTGCTTCGTTCGCGCCACCGTGTGCAGGTCCCCAAAGAGCAGAGATACCAGCAGAGATACACGCATATGGATTCGCACCAGTAGAACCAGCAAGACGAACTGTAGACGTAGAAGCGTTTTGTTCGTGGTCAGCATGAAGCGTGAAAATACGATCCATTGCACGCGCAAGAACAGGGTTTACTTTGTAGTCACGGTCTGCAGGAGTTGCAAACATCATGTGTAAGAAGTTTTCCGCGTAATTTAAGTCGTTACGTGGATAGATGAATGGCTGGCCTACAGTATATTTGTAGCTCCAAGCAGCAAGCGTTGGAATTTTAGCAATCAAACGAATCGCGGTAATTTCGCGGTGGTTGATGTCTTCAATGTCAAGGTTGTTGTGATAGAACGCAGATAATGCGCCAACTACACCAACCATGATTGCCATAGGGTGTGCGTCACGACGGAAACCATTGAAGAAACGGCTAACTTGATCGTGAACCATAGTGTGAGCACGAACTTTCGCATCGAACTCAACTTTTTGTTCAGCGGTTGGTAACTCACCATTTAATAATAAATAACAAGTTTCAAGGTAGTCTGCTTGAGTCGCTAACTGGTCAATCGGGTAACCGCGGTGTAATAAAATACCTTTGTCACCATCGATAAATGTGATTTTAGACTCGCATGAAGCTGTCGCCATAAAACCAGGATCAAAAGTAAAGTGACCTGAGGCCAATACATCTTTAACGTCGATTACATCGGGACCTAATGTGCCACTGTAAATTGGTAATTCAATTTCTTTGCCATCAAGATGTAATACGGCTTTTTTGCCAGTTGCTTCAGACATTCAATAGATCTCCTGTCCTGGTGAATGATTATCTGACTCGAAATCCTAATTTTCTCATGTGCGAATCAGACGGTGTCAAAATTTGCTATAAGATTAGTGAGTACTGAAATTTTGTCAATTATACTTATGGATAAAAAATGACGTTCCCACAGAGAGTTAGTCATCAAGACCCGAGCAAAAAAGTCAGTAAAATCACTGCATCGGGATGGTATCATAAGTCAATTCAAGAAGAACGTGCAGAAAAAAAATGAAGCGTGAGTACAATTGTAAGCAAATTTTTAAATTAGAATTAAGAATCAGACGTGGTCATAAAATGCCAATCCGCTTAAAAAAATCATAAAACTCAGTCTGTAATTTTAAATTGCGATTCAAAAAATGCTTAATTATCACTATTTGATAATTCCAAAAGTTGTACTTTTTTTAAGTTTAATTGTTTAAAAAATAGCTTGTTGAACATCCTTAAAAATTTAAAACTCTTTTTTTTGTAAAAATACTACTCACTGTTAAGAGTCAAGTAGCTCTTTATTACATTTAAGATAAATGATGATAGTGGATATTTTTAAAATAAAAATGATTAAAATTAGTATGTAACGGTAAATTTGGTTTATGATTTTGATTAGGCTTGATGAATTATTAACTTTATCTTTAGTCTAAAACTCACTTATTTTAGATAAAGCAGTAGAAAAGATATTTTTTATAAAAGATGTTGTTAAACAAGCACATGTTTTGTTTACTCTTAAATTTTGGATAGGGAAGACTACTGTTTGGCTATGTGAATGATTCTTATTTAATGAGTTTTTGCGGAAAAGGCAAAGTGGATTGTTTGTATTTTGATATTTCGCGTTTTATAATTCAGTGTCGTTTATAGGTTAGGCATGAGCTGTGCTTGCCTAACAATGCCAGCTTTCCTTGGAATTAATTCAACAAACTCCGGTCGGAGTTTCTACCTACAGGATGCCCGCTGTGAAAAGCAACAGACCTGTCAATTTGTCCATGGGTCAGGTGTTAGCGGTAAATTTACGCTCACCCGTGGCTATTGCATCAATTTTACACCGTTTATCAGGTGTCATCGTTTTCTTATTAGTACCAGTTCTCTTATGGATTCTAGATAAATCATTATCTTCACCAGAAGGATTTGACTACGTTAAAAATGTCGTTTTCGGAAATATCCTTGTACGTTTTGTCGTGTGGGTATTTGTAGCCGGCTTAATTTTCCACTTTATTGCTGGGGTTAAGCATTTGCTTGCAGATCTAGGTTTTGCTGAAGAACTGCAAAGCGGTCGTATTGCAGCGACAATTTCATTGATCTTATCTGTGGTAGCCATTATCGCAGCCTTTGTATGGATTATGTTCTAATGAAAAGTGCTACAGGTTTAACAGGTTCAGGTTCTCGTGATTGGTTTATCCAGCGTGTAAGTGCTGTGGTATTGGCAGCTTATACTGTTGTTCTTTTTGGTTGGATTCTCTGCAAAGGCGGATTTGACTATCAACATTGGGCTGGCTTCATGATGACATTACCAATGAAGATTTTCTCTTTATTGGCAATTTTGTCGCTTATCGCACACGCATGGATTGGTATGTGGCAAGTTTTCACTGACTATGTCACTACTCGTCAAATGGGTCCTTCAGCGAAAGGTTTACGCCTTGTACTGACTACGGCTGTCATTATTGCAGTGTTTGTGTACGCAATCTGGGGTATCCAGATTTTCTGGGCGAATTGATAGGAAGATATCATGGGCGCGATAAACCCTAAAGAAGATTATTCAAATATTCAAAACCTCACTTTCGATGCTGTTATCGTTGGTGGTGGTGGTTCTGGTATGCGTGCATCTTACCAACTTGCTCAAGCAGGTTTGAAAGTTGCTGTACTTACTAAAGTTTTCCCAACACGTTCACATACAGTTGCTGCTCAGGGTGGTATCGGTGCGTCGTTAGGTAACATGCAAGAAGATAACTGGCATTTCCACTTTTACGATACGGTAAAAGGTTCTGACTGGTTAGGTGACCAAGACGCAATTGAATTTATGTGTCGTGAAGCACCAAAAGTTGTGTATGAACTTGAACACATGGGTATGCCGTTTGACCGTAACGCTGATGGTACAATTTACCAACGTCCGTTCGGTGGTCACTCTGCGAACTATGGTGATAAACCAGTTCCACGTGCTTGTGCTGCTGCTGACCGTACTGGTCACGCATTATTGCACACGCTTTATCAAAGCAACGTGAAAATGGGTACTCAATTCTTCGTTGAATGGATCGCTCTTGATTTGATCCGTAACGAAGCAGGTGATGTGCTTGGTGTGACTGCAATTGACCAAGAAACTGGTAATATTGCCGTATTCCAAGCAAAAGCAACCTTATTTGCAACTGGTGGTGCTGGTCGTGTTTACCGTGCATCAACAAATGCTTATATCAACACTGGTGACGGTCTTGGTATGGCTGCTCGTGCTGGCATTCCATTACAAGATATGGAATTCTGGCAATTCCACCCTACGGGTGTTGCGGGCGCAGGTGTATTGTTAACTGAAGGTTGTCGTGGTGAAGGTGCGATCCTTCGTAACAAAGACGGCGAACCGTTCATGGAACGTTATGCACCGACTTTAAAAGACTTGGCTCCACGTGACTTCGTATCACGCTCTATGGATCAGGAAATTAAAGAAGGTCGTGGTTGTGGTCCAAAAGGTGATTATATCTTACTTGATATGACTCACTTAGGTGCTGACACAATCATGAAGCGTTTACCATCTGTATTTGAGATCGGTAAAAAATTCGCAAACGTAGACATTACTAAAGAACCAATTCCAGTAGTGCCAACAATCCATTATCAAATGGGTGGTATTCCTACGAATATGCATGGTCAAGTGTGCTTACCAGAACCTGGTACAGACAACTACACTAAACCTGTAAAAGGTTTCTATGCAATTGGTGAATGTTCTTGCGTATCAGTACATGGTGCAAACCGTTTAGGTACTAACTCACTTCTTGACTTGGTTGTATTTGGTAAAGCTGCTGGTGAGCACATTATCGACTACGTAACTAAGCATCATGGTGATGAATATGCACCGCTTCCAACAAACGTATTAGAGCAAACTTTAAATCGCGTACGTAAGTTGGATGAATCAACTTCTGGTGAAAATGCACAAGAAGTTGCTGATGCAATTCGTGATATCGTTCAAGACCACGCTGGTGTGTTCCGTACTCAAGCATTGCTTGATAAAGGTGTTAAAGAGATTCTTGCTCTTGAACCGCGTGTGCGTAACATTCACTTGAAAGATAAATCTAAAGTATTTAACACTGCACGTGTTGAAGCGCTTGAAGTTGAAAACTTATATGAAGTTGCAAAAGCTACATTAATTTCAGCTGCTGCGCGTAAAGAATGTCGTGGTGCGCATACGGTAGTTGACTATGAATTACCAGCTGATCACCCAACTTATTCATACGGTCGCCGTGATGATGAGTGGATGAAACATACTTTATGGTATTCATCAGATAACCGTTTGGAATATAAGCCAGTGCGCTTCAAGCCGTTAACTGTTGATCCAATTCCACCAGCACCACGTACATTCTAATCGGGAGTATAAAGATGAGTAGAGGTACTCGTACATTCGAAATCTACCGCTATGATCCTGATAAGGATAAAGCGCCGTACATGCAAACTTTCAAACTTGAATTGACTGATAAGCACCGTATGTTGCTTGATGCATTGCTTGCTTTGAAAGTTCAAGACGAAACGTTAACATTCCGTCGCTCTTGCCGTGAAGGTATTTGTGGTTCTGATGGTGTGAACATCAATGGTAAGAATGGTTTAGCTTGCTTGCAAAACCTTAATGACCTACCAGAGAAAATCGTAATTCGTCCATTGCCAGGTTTGCCGGTTGTTAAAGATTTGGTTGTTGATATGAACCAATTCTATGATCAATATGACAAAATTCAGCCATTCTTGATCAATAACCAGCCAGCTCCACCTAAAGAGCGTTTACAGTCTCCGGAAGAGCGTGAACACTTAAATGGTTTGTATGAGTGTATTCTTTGTGCATGTTGTTCAACTTCATGCCCATCATTCTGGTGGAACCCTGATAAATTCTTGGGTCCTTCAGCATTGTTGAATGCATACCGTTTTATTATCGATTCTCGTGATACTGCGACAGCAGATCGTTTGGCTCGTCTTGACGATCCATTCAGTTTGTTCCGCTGTAAAGGTATCATGAACTGTGTGTCAGTATGTCCTAAAGGTTTGAATCCAACAAAAGCTATCGGTCACATCCGTAATATGTTGTTAGATCAAGCGGGTTAATTCTGCACAAATAGAGAACGCACATCCTTGATGTGCGTTTTTTTTTAATTTTATAATAGACGTCTTATACTTTAGTCGTTAAAAGAGGGGTTTTTATATAAAGCACCATATATTAATAGATAAAATTGGATATGTATTTCGCCAATTTATAGATGGTATGTGTCAAAAAAATCAATCGTTCGTTAAGAACATGATACGATTTGCCACAAAGTTGTAGGTAAAAAAAGCGTATACTAGTGAAATTAAATTAAGTGGCACGATCTTAGATCAGTGCTTAATTTTTATGGTCAAAGTCATTTTAGAAAAGTTAATTGTATAGTTAATTTTTCTAAAAAGATTTGCAAAAAATTGCTCGGTTTTAATCGAGTATAAGGTGAGTGATGATGCCATTGAGGGCGTTGTGATTCATTAATTACCTATGGAGTTTTCTCTCTAGGTAGTATGACGCCCCATGGTCTTGAAGACCTGTTGGGTAAGTAGTGTCATTTTTACCAATTTGACATTATGCATCATGGGTGTGCTTAAAAGGCAGCCTGTAATATTTTTTGCAATAGGAAATGGGTCCACAAATGCAAGAAGTTGCTGACGCATTGCGTCTTGACACTGAACTTTCCGCTGATAGTGCAGCGTATATTGAAGAACTTTACGAGCAGTACCTGACTTCCCCAACCTCCGTCGCTGAGGACTGGCGCCAATATTTCGATAAATATCCAAAGGGTGACCAACCACACAGCGCTGTGCGTGAGCAATTCCTATTACTAGGACGTAATGCTAATCGTGTTCAACCTGTTGTACAAAGTACTGTAAGTACTGAGCATGAGCGTCGTCAAATTGGCGTTTTACAACTTATTGCTGCTTATCGCAATCGCGGACATCAAAAAGCTAAATTAGATCCATTAGGTCTTGCTAAGCGTGAAGATATTCCTGATTTAGATCTTTCAGCACACGGTTTAACCAAATCAGATTTAGATACAGTATTCAATACAGGCAATCTTGAGATTGGCAAGAGCGAAGCAACGCTTGCCGAAATGATTGAAGCAATGGAAGCAATCTATTGTGGTTCAATCGGTGTTGAATACATGCACATCGTGGACACAAAAGAAAAACGTTGGATTCAACAGCGTCTTGAAAGTGCCCGTGGTAAATTCAATTTCTCAAATGATCAAAAGAAAGGCTTCTTAGAGCGTTTAACTGCTGCTGAGGGGCTAGAAAAATATCTCGGTAATAAATACGTCGGTGCTAAACGCTTTGGTGTTGAAGGCGGCGAATCTTTTATTCCTATGGTAAATGAGATTATCCAGCGTGCTGGTGCTGTAGGTTGTAAAGAAGTTGTTATCGGTATGCCACACCGTGGCCGTTTGAACCTTCTTGTTAATATTATGGGTAAAAATCCGGCGGACTTGTTTGGTGAGTTCGAAGGTAAATCACTTCATAAGAAAGGTTCTGGTGACGTTAAATACCACCAAGGTTTCTCAAGTAATGTAATGACTCCAGGTGGTGAAGTTCACTTGGCATTGGCATTTAACCCATCTCACTTGGAAATTGTTGGTCCTGTAGTTGAAGGTTCTGTGCGTGCGCGTCAAGTACGTCGTAGAGACATCGGCGGTGATGACGTATTGCCAGTTATTGTTCATGGTGATGCTGCATTTGCAGGTCAAGGTGTGAACATGGAAACCTTCCAAATGTCACAAACTCGTGGCTATACAGTTGGTGGTACGGTTCATATTATTGTGAATAACCAAGTTGGTTTCACAACTTCTGATCCACGTGATGCGCGTTCTACAGAGTACTGTACAGACGTTGCTAAAATGATTCAGGCACCGATTTTCCATGTAAATGGTGATGATCCTGAAGCTGTTATCTTTGCTACTCAATTAGCACATGATTTCCGTCACGAATTCCGTAAAGATGTTGTTATCGATTTGTTCTGTTATCGCCGTCGTGGTCATAACGAAGCGGATGAGCCATCTGGTACACAACCATTGATGTATCAAGTAATTGCGAAGAAAGCAACTACTCGTACACTTTATGCTGATCAACTTGTACAAGAGAAAGTACTTGATCGTGCTGAAGCTGATCAAATGGTTGAAGATTACCGTTCTGATTTAGAAGCGGGTAATCATGTAGCAAATGCATTGATTCTTGAACCAAATACCAAAATGTTTGTTGATTGGACTCCATATTTGGGCCATGACTATACAGACGATTGGGATACTTCATTTGACTTGAACCGCCTTAAAGAATTAGGCGAGGGCATGAGCAAACTTCCTGAAGGGTTTGTAATGCAGCGTCAGGTTCAAAAAGTAATTGAAGATCGCGTGAAAATGCAAACTGGTGAAACTCCTTTAAACTGGGGTGCAGCAGAAACTTTAGCTTATGCGACTTTATTGGATGAAGATTATCTAGTTCGTATTACTGGTGAAGACGTAGGTCGTGGTACCTTCTCACACCGTCATGCGAAATTGCATAACCAAGTTGACGGTTCAACTTACATTCCTCTTTGTCATGTTAAAGAGAACCAACCACGTTTCGCGATTTACGATTCTTTGTTATCTGAAGAAGCAGTTCTTGCATTTGAATATGGTTACGCAACTACAATTCCTAAGAGCTTAATTATTTGGGAAGCACAATTTGGTGACTTCGTAAACTGTGCTCAGGTTGTGATTGATCAGTTTATTGCTTCTGGTGAGACTAAGTGGGAGCGTGTTTGTGGTTTAACGATGTTGTTACCACATGGTTTCGAAGGTCAAGGTCCAGAGCACTCTTCAGCTCGTTTAGAACGTTTCTTACAGTTATGTGCTGAAGACAACATGCAAGTGATCACTCCAACGACACCTGCACAGATTTTCCATGCATTACGTCGTCAGGCTGTACGCCCAATTCGTAAGCCATTAATCGTAATGTCACCGAAATCTTTACTTCGTCATAAACTTGCAACTTCTACTTTAGAAGAGCTAGCACATGGTTCATTCCAGACTGTAATTGACGAAATCGATCAAATTAACAAGTCAGATGTAACTCGTCTCGTACTTTGTGGCGGTAAAGTTTATTACGACTTACTCGAAAAACGTCGTGAACAAAACTTAACTAATGTTGCAATCGTACGTATTGAACAGTTGTATCCATATCCAGAGCAACGTCTTGCAGAAATCTTGGCTGCTTATCCAAATGTGAAAGAACTCGTTTGGGCACAAGAAGAGCCGAAGAACCAAGGCGCTTGGTTGTTTATCGCACCGCGTTTATATGACGATATCTTAAAATCTGGCAAACAAATCCGTATCAGTTTTGCAGGTCGTGAAGCTTCTGCTGCACCAGCTTGTGGCTCACCGTACTTGCATGCAAAACAACAAGCTCAGCTAATTAATGATGCATTGGCAATCGAAGCTGAACAATCAGGAGATTCTCAATAATGGCAACCGAAATTAAAGCACCGGTATTCCCAGAGTCTGTTGCAGATGGCACCATCGCAACTTGGCATAAAAAGGTGGGTGAACCTGTATCACGTGATGAAGTAATCTGTGATATTGAAACCGACAAAGTTGTTTTAGAAGTTGTTGCTCCTGCAGATGGTAGCTTGGTTGCAATCATTAAAGGTGAAGGCGATACAGTTCTTTCTGACGAAGTTATTGCTCAATTCGAAGCTGGTGCTGGCGCAGCTGCTGCTCCTGCAGCAGTAGAACAAGCAGTTGCTCAAACTCAAGCTGGTGCAGCTCCTGTTGTTGAGCGTACAGAAACTGTGTCTGATCAAGCTCCTGCGGTTCGTAAAGCGTTAACTGAATCTGGTATTGCTGCTTCTGACGTACAAGGTACTGGTCGTGGTGGTCGTATCACTAAAGAAGATGTTGCAAACCATCAAGCTAAACCAGCTGCTAACGTTACTCCGTTAAGCGTTGCTGTTGGCGAGCGTATCGAAAAACGCGTTCCAATGACTCGTTTACGTAAACGTGTTGCTGAGCGTCTTCTTGCAGCTACTCAAGAAACTGCAATGTTAACTACATTTAACGAAGTTAACATGAAGCCAATCATGGAATTGCGTAAGCAATATAAAGATGCTTTCGAAAAACGTCATGGTGCTCGTTTAGGCTTCATGTCATTCTTCGTTAAAGCAGCAACTGAAGCGCTTAAACGTTACCCAGCTGTAAATGCTTCAATTGATGGCGACGATATCGTTTATCACGGTTACTATGACATCGGTGTTGCAGTATCTTCTGATCGTGGTCTTGTTGTACCAGTATTACGTGATACGGACCGTATGAGCTACGCAGAAGTTGAAGCAGGTATTGCTGCTTATGCTGCTAAAGCACGTGATGGTAAATTATCTATCGAAGAAATGACTGGTGGTACTTTCACTATCACTAACGGTGGTACTTTCGGTTCATTGCTTTCAACTCCTATTTTGAACCAGCCGCAAACTGGTATCTTGGGTATGCACAAAATCCAAGAGCGTCCTATGGCGGTAAATGGTCAAGTTGAAATCTTGCCAATGATGTACTTAGCGCTTTCTTACGACCACCGTATGATCGATGGTAAAGAAGCTGTAGGTTTCTTAGTAGCAATCAAAGAATTGTTAGAAGAGCCAGCTAAACTCATCCTTGATCTTTAATTTCTTCGAATAAATACCTACCAGGATAGAGCGATCCTCTATCTTGGTTTATGGAGATAAAAATGTCTCAACAATTTGATCTTGTTGTCATCGGCGGTGGTCCTGGTGGTTATGAAGCTGCGATTCGTGCTGCTCAACTAGGCTTCAAAGTCGCTTGTATTGAAAAACGTATTCACAACGGTAAGCCTTCTTTAGGTGGTACTTGCTTAAACGTAGGTTGTATCCCTTCTAAAGCTTTGCTTGATTCTTCTCATCGTTATGAAGATACAGTGCATCACTTAGCTGATCACGGTATTACAACTGGTGAAGTGAATTTCGATCTTGCAAAACTTCTTGCTCGTAAAGACAAAATTGTTGACCAATTAACTGGCGGTATCGACCAATTGCTTAAAGGCAACGGTATTGAGTGGTTAAAAGGTACAGGTAAATTACTTGCTGGTAAAAAAGTTGAGTTCGTTTCTCATGAAGGTGAAACTCAAGTTTTAGAACCTAAATACGTGATTCTTGCGTCTGGTTCTGTGCCTGTAAATATTCCTGTAGCTCCTGTAGATCAAGATATTATTGTTGATTCAACTGGCGCATTAAACTTCCCAGAAGTACCTAAGCGTTTAGGTGTAATTGGTGCAGGTGTAATCGGTTTAGAACTTGGCTCAGTATGGCGTCGTCTTGGTGCTGAAGTTGTTGTATTTGAAGCAATGGATGCATTCTTGCCAATGGCTGATAAAGCTTTGGCAAAAGAATACCAAAAGCTTTTAACTAAGCAAGGTCTTGATATTCGCGTTGGTGCTAAAGTTTCTGGCACTGAAGTTAATGGTCGTGAAGTGACTGTTAAATACACTCAAGGTGGCGAAGAAAAAACTCAAACTTTTGACAAATTAATCGTTTGTGTTGGCCGTAAAGCTTATGCAGAAGGTTTATTGGCTGAAGATTCAGGCATTAAATTAACTGAACGTGGTTTAGTTGAAGTAAACGATCACTGTGCAACTTCTGTAGAAGGTGTATATGCGATTGGTGACTTAGTTCGCGGTCCAATGCTTGCTCATAAAGCAATGGAAGAGGGTGTAATGGCTGTTGAACGTATTCACGGTCATGCTGCTCAAGTAAACTATGACACAATCATTTCTGTTATCTATACACACCCTGAAGCGGCGTGGGTTGGTTTAACTGAAGAACAAGCTAAAGAAAAAGGTCATGAAGTAAAAACTGGTCAATTCGGTTTTGCTGTAAATGGTCGTGCTTTAGCTGCTGGTGAAGGTGCAGGTTTTGTTAAGTTCGTTGCTGATGCAAAAACTGACCGTTTATTAGGTATGCATGTGATTGGACCTGCAGCATCTGATATCGTTCACCAAGGTATGATCGCTCTTGAATTTGTATCTTCTGTTGAAGATCTTCAGTTGATGACTTTTGGTCACCCAACATTCTCTGAAGTTGTTCATGAAGCTGCACTTGCTGTAGATGGTCGTGCAATTCACGCGATTCAACGTAAGCGTAAATAAAATTAAAGAGCGGTTTCTCCGCTCTTTTTCACATTTGATGGTGTGATTAAAAAATCATCAAGTTGATAGACGTAGACAGCAATTTGCACATACAACATGAGAATGTTGCGCAAATTGAAGACAACAAACAAAGTTAAGTAGGTAACTAAATGAACTTACATGAGTATCAAGCTAAAGCGTTATTGAAAGAATATGGTATGCCGGTACAAGAAGGTATCTTGGCAACCAATGCAGACGAAGCAGTTGCTGCATTTGAACAGCTTGGTGGTAAATTCGCTGTAATGAAGGCGCAAGTTCATGCTGGTGGTCGTGGTAAGGCTGGTGGCGTTAAAGTTGCAAAATCTAAAGAAGATGTTATCGAGTTTGCAAACAATATCATTGGTACTCGTCTTGTAACGTATCAAACAGATGCAAATGGTCAACCAGTAAACAGCATCATTGTTGCTGAAGACGTATATCCAGTTGAGCGTGAGCTTTACTTGGGCGCGGTTGTAGACCGTTCTAGCCGTCGTATTACTTTCATGGCTTCTACAGAAGGTGGTGTAGAAATCGAGAAAGTTGCTGAAGAAACTCCAGAAAAAATTATCAAAGTTGAAGTTGATCCATTAGTTGGCTTGCAACCATTCCAAGCACGTGAAGTTGCGTTTGCTTTAGGTTTGAAAGACAAACAAATCGGTCAATTCGTAAAAATCATGACAGCTGCTTACCAAGCATTTGTTGAAAACGATTTTGCTTTATTTGAAATTAACCCGCTTTCTGTTCGTGAAAACGGCGAAATTTTATGTGTAGATGCGAAAGTAGGTATCGACTCTAACGCGCTTTACCGTTTACCTAAAGTTGCTGCTTTACGTGACAAATCTCAAGAGAATGAGCGTGAATTAAAAGCATCTGAATTTGATCTTAACTATGTTGCTTTAGAAGGTAACATCGGTTGTATGGTTAACGGTGCTGGTCTTGCAATGGCAACTATGGACATCATTAAACTTTATGGTGGTCAGCCTGCAAACTTCCTTGACGTTGGTGGCGGTGCAACTAAAGAGCGCGTAATTGAAGCGTTCAAAATCATCCTTGCTGATACATCTGTACAAGGTGTTTTAATTAACATCTTCGGTGGTATCGTACGTTGTGACATGATTGCTGAAGCAATTATTGCAGCGGTTCAAGAAGTAAACGTAACTGTTCCAGTTGTTGTTCGTTTAGAAGGTAACAACGCTGAGTTAGGTGCTAAATTACTTGATGAATCTGGTTTGAAATTAATTTCTGCGAACGGTTTGTCTGATGCCGCAGAAAAAGTTGTAGCTGCAGTTAAAGCGTAAGGGGAGTATCAATCATGAGCGTATTAATTAATAAAGACACTAAAGTATTGGTACAAGGTTTTACTGGTAAAAACGGTACTTTCCACTCTGCACAAGCTTTAGACTACGGTACAAAAGTTGTTGGTGGTGTTACTCCAGGTAAAGGTGGCACAACTCACCTTGACTTACCAGTATTCAACACAATGAAAGAAGCTGTACGTGAAACAAATGCAGATGCATCTGTAATCTATGTACCAGCTCCATTCGTTTTAGACTCAATCGTTGAAGCGGTTGATTCAGGTGTTGGCCTAATCGTTGTGATCACTGAAGGTGTTCCAACAATCGACATGCTTAAAGCAAAACGTTATTTAGAAACTAACGGTAATGGTACTCGTTTAGTTGGTCCTAACTGCCCAGGCGTGATCACTCCGGGTGAATGTAAGATCGGTATTATGCCTGGTCACATCCACCAACCAGGTCGTATTGGTATTATCTCACGTTCAGGTACATTGACTTATGAAGCTGTTGCTCAAACAACTAAGCTTGGTTTAGGTCAGTCTACTTGTATCGGTATTGGTGGTGACCCAATCCCAGGTATGAACCAAATCGAAGCGCTTCAATTGTTCCAAGACGATCCAGATACTGATGCAATCATCATGATCGGTGAGATCGGTGGTACAGCGGAAGAAGAAGCTGCTGAATTCATCAAATCTAACGTGACTAAGCCTGTAGTAGGTTACATCGCTGGTGTAACTGCTCCTAAAGGTAAGCGTATGGGTCACGCTGGTGCGATCATTTCTGGTGGTCAAGGTACTGCTGAAGAGAAATTTGCTGCATTTGAAAAAGCAGGTATAGCTTACACTCGTAGCCCAGCTGAGCTTGGTTCAACTATGTTGCAAGTATTAAAAGAGAAAGGTTTAGTTTAATAGCTACCTTAAATCTTTAAAAAATACCGCATCTGAAAAATGATGCGGTATTTTTTTGCATCATTGAAAAGTAGCATAAAATGAAATGAGAAATAATAACGCTAAAAAGAGACAAAAAAATACGCAATGATTGGGGTGATCATTGCGTAGAACAACGAATCTGTTAAAAACAGTTTCGGCTTAAGGAGAAATGTCGTGAGGTTCATATCAACCTACTTGAACTATATTAGTGAGGTGTTCATATTTGTTCATTAAGGTTCACGTTAATTAGTGTTACTTCACGTTAAAAGGGTAAGAGCATGTGAATCATAATAAATATATAGAAATTGTAATAACTTAAATTATTGAATCTAAATGTAATTATGAAAAAAGCCCCGTAGGGCTTTTTGAATTATATTTTGAATATAAGAATTAGAATTTAAATAAGCCTAAGCCATCTTTAACTTCATCTAAAGTTTGCTGAGTAATGATTCGACATTTATCAGTACCTTGACGTAAAACATCCATAATGTAATCAGGGTCTTTAGCAAGTTCTTCACGGCGCTCACGAATAGGAGTAATTAATTCTTTTAACACACCTTCAAGACGTTTTTTAACAGTACCGTCACCAAGACCACCACGACGGTAATGAGCTTTTAATTCCTCAACTTCTTCTTTGTTTGGATCAAATGCATCTAAGTAAGTAAATACGATGTTTCCTTCAACCTGACCTGGATCTTCAATACGAAGATGATTTGGGTCAGTGTACATTGCGTTTACAGCTTTTTTAATGTCTTTGTCAGAAGCATTTAAAACAATGGTATTACCTAATGACTTAGACTTTTTTGCTTTACCAAAAAAACCAGGAAAGGGAGCCATATTAGAAAGCAATGCTTTACATTCAGGTAATAGGTCTTGACCAATTTGACGGTTTACACGACGCACGATTTCATTCGTTTGCTCAATCATTGGAATCTGATCTTCACCTACTGGTACTACAGTTGCTTTAAAAGCCGTAATATCAGCCGCCTGTGCAACAGGATAGCAAAGGAAGCCCGCAGGAATGTCACGTTCAAAACCGCGCATTTGAATTTCAGATTTAATAGTCGGGTTACGTTCTAAACGAGCCACAGTTACAAAGTTAAGATATAACATTGTAAGTTCATTCAGTGCTGGTAAACATGACTGAACACAAATGGTTGTTTTAGTTGGATCAATACCAACAGCTAAATAATCTAGAGCAACTTCTAAAATGTTACGACGTACTTTATCTGGGTTATCTGCATTATCTGTTAATGCTTGTGCATCTGCTAATAAGAGGTGTTGATGGTGGCTATCCTGTAAACCTACACGTGAACGCAAAGAACCGACAAAATGCCCAAGGTGAAGTTGTCCGGTTGGGCGGTCGCCTGTCAAAATAATTGGACGCTGATCAACATTACTCATTATTTATTCCACTATCGTATTGGCTTAATCAGGGATAGTAAGCCCTGTAATATAAAAGATTGGCATTATTGTACGGGAAATAAATTTTTTTCGTCAGCGATTGGTTAAACTTTCTTAAAATAATATTGTGAATTTATTCAGTAAAATTACAGAAAATGGAATATTTCATCTTACAATAGCTAGATAAATACAAACCTGGATAAGAAATGGCAAGTGGCTTACTTTTATTACTAGATGATATTGCAACAATTTTAGATGATGTCGCTTTAATGAGCAAAATGGCAGCAAAGAAAACTGCCGGTGTTTTAGGTGATGATTTGGCTTTAAATGCACAACAGGTAACAGGTGTACGTGCAGATCGTGAATTGCCTATTGTATGGAAGGTTGCCAAAGGTTCTTTAGTTAATAAGCTTATTTTAGTACCTTTAGCTTTATTAATTAGTGTTATCGCACCGTGGCTGATTAACCCTTTATTGATGCTAGGTGGTTTATTTCTATGTTATGAAGGCGTTGAAAAAGTTCTTCATACAATTATGCATAGAAAAGCTTCAACCTCTGAGGAAGCAGAAAAAGAATTTAACAATGAAGAGCTGGATCTGGCTACTTTTGAAAAAGAGAAAGTAAAAGGAGCTATTCGAACTGACTTTATTTTATCTGCTGAAATTGTTGTTATTTCTTTAGGAACGGTTGCTACGGCGGCTTTAATAACAAAAATAAGTGTACTTAGCATTATTGCTGTTGTGATGACACTAGGTGTTTATGGCTTGGTTGGTGTGATTGTTAAGATTGATGATTTAGGATTATATTTAACAAAACAGGCTGCTTCTTTTAAACAAACTCTAGGACGTGGTTTACTTGCTTTTGCTCCTCTTTTAATGAAGCTACTTTCTATTGTTGGAACTATTGCAATGTTTTTAGTAGGTGGAGGGATTATTAACCATACAATTCCTTTACTTCATCATATTACTGATAGTACCGTCGATCATGTAGAGAATATACCCGCAGTAGGCAATATTATTGGAGCTTTAACACCGACATTAATGAACTTTGCGATTGGTATGATTGCTGGGGCGGTTGTGTTGCTAGTGGTGAGTTTAATACAGAAAATGTGGCCAAAAGCTTCTGACTAATCAGGCCATTTAATAAGAAGAGGGACGTTATGCGCTGGAGAGATCGTAGAGTCAGTACCAATGTTGAGGACCGTCGAGGTGGGGGCGGTGTTAAAGCAGGTGGTATTAGTATTATTGGTTTGGTTGTGGCATTTGTCGCATGGAAATTTTTTGGCGTTGATCCACAAATGGCTTATCAGGCAACGCAGCAGGTTACTGCTTCACAACAATCAAATGCAACCTCACCAGAAAGTTTAACACCTGAGCAAAAAGAAGCATCGGATTTTGTTGGAACTGTATTAGCTGATACAGAAGATACGTGGACACCTATATTTAAGCAATTAGGGAAAACTTATACACCGCCAACGTTAGTTTTATTTAGTGGAGTGACTCGCTCAGGTTGTGGTACCGCTCAATCTGCTATGGGACCTTTTTATTGCCCAGCTGACCAAAAAGTTTATATTGATACCGAATTCTTTAAAGATATGCGCGAGCAAATGGGGATTTCGGGTGAGCAAAATAAATCAGAGCTTTCTCGCCAAGATCAGGCAGGGGATTTTGCCCAAGCCTATGTTGTTGCGCATGAAGTAGGCCATCATGTTCAAACCTTGCTTGGTATTTCATCTCAAGTGCAACAAGCTCGTTCGCAAGTCAGCCAAAGAGAGGGTAACCAATTATCTGTACGACAAGAGTTACAAGCTGACTGTTTAGCAGGTATATGGGCAAATCATAATCAACAACGTACTCAGTTTTTAGAGTCTGGTGATGTTGAAGAAGCAATGGATGCAGCTCAAAAAATTGGTGATGACTATTTGCAAAAACGTGCGACAGGACAAGTTGTACCTGATAGTTTTACGCATGGTACGAGTGAACAGCGGATGCATTGGTTTCAAGTGGGCTTAAAGTCCGGTGATATCAACCAATGTGATACTTTTAATAATCCTATCTAATGTTAAAGATGAGTTTATTAAAACACTTTAAATAAGCTCATCTTTTAATACCCCAACTTCATAATTAATGTTAAGAAATTTAACTGATCGATAGAATGATTAAAGTAATTCGTTAAACTTATATTCCAACTTTTAACTGTTTAGGCCCTTATAAGGTGCCTACTTCCTCATTCTGTTCAGTTTAGCTGTCTAGGTTTTTTATTTGGTCATTGACCCAGAAGAAGGGTATTCATGGGTAATTTTTTCTTATTACAAGCACTTACAGTTGTATTTGCTTTATCAATTGCAACGACTATATTCAATAAGCGTATTTTAGGCTTTCCTCAAGCTATTGGCGTGCCTCTTGTTTCTGCAATCTTTGTCTTCATTTTGCAATGGGGAGCTAGTCTCTTAAATGGTAATCAGTTCATTACCATTAATATTCACAATATTGAAGAAGCAGTACGTCATATCGATTTTTATGACTTTTTAATTAATGGCGTCATTTGTTTTATTCTGACATCTTCTGCACTGAAATTTAAAATTTCAGACTTAAGAAGTTATTGGCGACAAATTAGTATTCTAGCGACTATTGCACTAGTTATCTGCGCCGTATTGTTTGGTGGCTTACTTTACGGCTTCCAATTACTGGTTGGCCATCATGTACCAATTTTAGTTCTTCTATTATTAGGCGCGGCATTGGGGGCAACTGACCCGATCGGTATTAAAGGTGTTTTAAGTTCGATTCGTGCGCCCCATCATTTGATTGTCAAATTAGAAGGCGAATCTTTATTTAATGATGCAATGTGTATTGCACTATTTATGACATTGCTGAACGTTTTACAAGGTGAACATTTTTCGTTAGTTGCGACTTTAGAGGCTTTACTTTATGAAATTGTGGTTGCTGTCGGTATTGGATGGGCATTCGGTATAGGAACATTACGTCTATTACGTGGCAAACACGAAATGGAGTCCCTGATTCTAACAACTGCCTTACTTGCTAGCGGAGCATATTTAGTTGCTTTGTTTGCTCATGCTTCTGCTCCGATTGCTTGTGTGATTGGCGGTTTAATTGTTGGTAATAAATGGAAAGAAATCCGTGAAGAGCGCGAGATTAGAGAAGTTAATCATTTTTGGCATACAGTAGAAGGAATTATCAATTCATTCTTATTCACTTTAATTGGTCTTGAGCTATTTATTCTTGATTTGAATTTTAGCCTGATCTTAGGGGGAATAGTTGCTTTCTTTATTTTGCATATTTCTCGCTTTGCAGCAAATTTTATGTCTTTTGCTTTCTTCCCAACAATGCGTAAAACCAAAAGCTACAATGGTAGTTTAACTATTTTATCTTGGGGTGGCGTACGAGGCGGGATTTCACTTGCTTTAATTCTGGCTGTTGCAAATATTCCAGCACTTAGTCCTTATAGTAGTATTCTTATTGGATATACCTTTATTAGTGTACTGTTATCTGGTGTGGTGTGTGGTCTTGGTCTACCGGCAGTAATGAACGCATTTTATTACAACCCTAATGAAGAAACCGAAGGACTTAAAGGCTTTTACCAAAAGCTATGTCACAAAATGAATCGCCGTGGCTTTCAATATATTGTAGGAGAAGATGCGTTAGGAAGAGAAACTATTACTATCTTTAACCCAGATGTTATTGTTGATCAAAAAACAGAAGATGGTATTGCAACTATGCATGACCCTAATAAGTTACAAGAAGTAAAACGTTTCGAGAGTCCAGATAATTTTTAACTTAACTTAAAAATCTTTTTAATTAGTATTAAAAAATTAGGCTTTAGTGTAATAGTAAAATATTATCTGAAGCCATTTTTTTCTATATATATCATTATTAATATATTTTATTTTATTGAGATATTAAAAATTGTTATATAAAAAATTAAATTAAAATAGTTTTCAATAAATTTTCAGTAATAAAAAATTAAATTTGTTTTATATATAAAACAGTTGCTAGTTATTTTTCGTAATTTATAAGAATAAGAACGAGAATTTTATTTATATAAAATTTGTATTAATTAAATTTTTTTCTTTAAGGACTTTAGTATTTATTTTTTTTATTTTAAAGTGGTTAATGTAAAAATGATCACATTACTTAATGTTTTTAAGTTGTAGGTCAAAAACTCGAAAACATTAAGTAAAAAGAATTATACAAAAAATCATTTAAATCAATAATATAAAAGGAATATAGATATGCCTGAGATACAAATTATTGCCAAGGACAGTCACAAAACCTTGGTAACAACAGAGGGAACTTCTGCAAAACTTTCAGAAGCGTCAGTTGTATTGGTAAAAGTAGCTGCCAGTGATGTACTGGTAGTCAATAGAGAGGGTACTAATGCAGTAATTCGCCTAAAAAATGGCGAAACTATTGTTATTGAAGGCTTCTTTAGTGGTACTGCTGAACCAGCTGATAACAGTCTTGTATTTCAAGATCAGAATGGTCAACTCATTTGGGCAAAATTTAAAGATGCTGAAAATGATGCAGATGCTGACAGCGATGCAGATGCAGATGCCGACAGTGATGTGGAGCCACAAGCACTTTTAGGTGAAGACTTACCAGCAGCACTACCAGCAGAAGCACCACAGGCATTAGTGTCTGATGTTATTTATCAACCAATTTCTTCAATTCAGCCATTACTTTATCATGATGCAGGTGTGAACCCATGGTTATGGGCAGCAGTACCTCTAGTTGCAGGCGGTATCATTGCTGCTGCATCAAATAGTGGTAGTAGTAGTAATGACTCTTCTCCTGCAGATACTACACCCCCAAATACAAATGGGGTTACTTTCTCTGTTGATCCTATAACTTCAGATAATGTTATTAATTCAACTGAAGCTGCTGGTAACGTTACTGTTACAGGCAGCTTAAAAAATATTCCAGCAGATGCTGCAAATACTGTCGTTACTGTAGTTGTGAATGGTGTAACTTATACTGCAACTGTAGATAAAGTAGCAGGAACATGGAGCGTAGTTGTACCAGGCAGTGGATTAATTGCAGATAGCGATAAAACCATTGATGCAAAAGTTACGTTTACTGATGCAGCGGGTAATAGTAGCAATATAACTGAATCAAAAACTTATACAGTAGATACCACTGCGCCAAGTGCACCGGTAATTGATCCAATCAATGCAACTAATCCTGTAACAGGTACAGCAGAAGCTGGTTCAACAGTTAAGGTCACTTTCCCGGATGGTACGACAGCGACTGTAGTTGCAGGTCCGGATGGTAAGTGGACAGTACCAAACCCAGGTGATCTTAAAGATGGAGACAAAGTTACAGTTGTTGCAACTGACCCAGCGGGCAACCCGTCAGTACCTGGCACAGGTGTAGTAGATGCAGTTGCCCCAACAGTTGCAGTAACAACAGCATTAACCAATGACAGTACACCTGCATTAACCGGTACAGTGAACGATCCGACAGCGAAAGTTGTGGTGACTGTAGATGGTGTGGATTATCCAGCGGTGAACAATGGTGATGGCACCTGGACCCTTGCAGACAATACACTTCCAGTGTTGACTGACGGTCCGCATACGGTGACTGTGACAGCAACCGACCCAGCAGGTAATGTGGGTACAACTAATGCTGTGGTAACTGTCGATACGACAGCACCAAGTGCACCGGTACTTGATCCAATCAATGCAACTAATCCTGTAACAGGTACAGCAGAACCTGGTTCAACAGTTACCGTAGCTTCCCGGATGGTACAACAGCGACTGTAGTTGCAGGCCCGGATGGTAAGTGGACAGTACCAAACCCAGGTGACCTGACTGATGGTCAAACAGTAACAGCGACAGCGACTGACCCAGCGGGTAACCCGTCAGTACCTGGCACAGGTGTAGTAGATGCAGTTGCCCCAACAGTTGCAGTGACAACAGCATTAACCAATGACAGTACACCTGCATTAACCGGTACAGTGAACGATCCGACAGCGAAAGTTGTGGTGACTGTAGATGGTGTGGATTATCCAGCGGTGAACAATGGTGATGGCACCTGGACCCTTGCAGACAATACACTTCCAGTGTTGACAGACGGTCCGCATACTGTGACTGTGACAGCGACTGACCCGGCAGGTAATGTGGGTACAGGCAATGCTGTGGTAACTGTCGATACGACAGCACCAAGTGCACCGGTACTTGATCCAATCAATGCAACTAATCCTGTAACAGGTACAGCAGAACCTGGTTCAACAGTTACCGTAAGCTTCCCGGATGGTACAACAGCGACTGTAGTTGCAGGCCCGGATGGTAAGTGGACAGTACCAAACCCAGGTGACCTGACTGATGGTCAAACAGTAACAGCGACAGCGACTGACCCAGCGGGCAACCCGTCATTACCTGGCACAGGTGTAGTAGATGCAGTTGCCCCAACAGTTGCAGTGACAACAGCATTAACCAATGACAGTACACCTGCATTAACCGGTACAGTGAACGATCCGACAGCGAAAGTT